>NZ_JAENWL010000067.1 GCF_016650095.1 Clostridium sp.
AATCCTAAAAGAACGGATTTAATTGAAAAATTTAAGCATATAAATATTCCAATATTCACTATTCAAGAGTTAAAGGAAAAAATCGAAAGTGTTGTAGGAGTTCCTGATAAGATTGAATACGATGAAAAAGTAATTGCAATAGTTGAGTATAGGGATGGAAGTATTATTGATGTAGTAAGAAAAGTTAAATAGTAAATAAATGTACCATAAAACCCTGGGAGTAAAACTTCTAGGGCTTTTTTTACAACAGGAAATGATTAATGAAATGTGTGATTAATAATGTTAAAAATAATAGTGATTTTGGGAATTATGTAATGGTTTACAATATTAATAATAAAAGTAACTTACTAATTGTTTGTTAATGAACTATAATAAGACTATAATTAAGAAAATATTATTCGAAATTTTGACATCAATAAGTAATAAAATAAAAAGGGGAAATAATATGAAAAAATTTGTTGATTTAAACAGTGATGTAGGTGAAAGTTTTGGTGTATACAAAATCGGACTTGATGAAGATGTCCTGAAATATGTATCATCAGCTAATGTTGCATGTGGATGGCATGCAGGTGACCCTATTGTTATGAGGAAGACTGTAGAAGCGGCCTATAAAAATAATGTAGGTATTGGCGCACACCCTGGATTTCTTGACATTATGGGGTTTGGAAGAAGAAATATGATAGTATCTCCGGACGAGGCGAAGCAATACACGATATACCAGCTGGGAGCACTATGTGGTTTTGTAAAAGCCGTAGGAGGAAAAATGCAGCATGTAAAACCTCATGGAGCAATGTATAATATGGCAGCTAAAGACGGTAAAATAGCAAGGGCAATAATAGAAGGTATATGGGAAGTGGACAGGGATTTGATAGTACTAGGACTTGCGGGGAGTGAAATGGTTAATGCAGCAAAAGATAAAGGATTAAAAGCTGCAAATGAAGTTTTTGCTGACAGGGCATATAATTCTGATGGAACCCTTGTTTCAAGAAGTTTACCTGGTTCAATGATACACGATAAGAATATAGCTATTTCAAGGGTAGTAAGAATGGTAACAGAGGGAAAAGTAATAGCAATAAGCGGTGAAGATATGGACATAAAGGTGGATTCTATATGTGTTCATGGTGATAACCCAGAAGCAGTTGAATTTGTAAGACTTATAAAAGAAGAGCTATTGAGAGCTGGAGTTGGAATAAAACCACTTAGCAAATTAATAAATTAATAAATTAATAAATTTGATTATTCCAATTGAACTTGGAATAATACTTATTTCGTGTACTAAGAAAAATATTATAGGAGACTATAAGCATTTAAAGTGGCTTCAGGGATTATATAGCAATAGCGAGTGTCATATACGTACCAGATGTTATGGGTAGTAAATCTAATGATTTTAAAATTTTCCATAAAACTAGTGCAGACATTATATCTAATGGAACAATCATGGTTTTGGTGCAGGTTCCAGGAAATGGAGCTTCAATAATTATGATGGCGGATAGGCAAACTATATCCTGTTTAAAGGTTCAAAAATTAAAAGTGTGAGGGTACATTATGGTGGTGTAAAAAGCATCCAGGAGTATAAAAAATACAAGGTCTTAGTAGAAAAAAATAATTTAAGGAGATGTTAATGTTGGTTATTAAAAATGGAGAACAAGCAAGGAATGAAATAAGACTCGAAAAATGGACAAGTCCTACACCAGGGATGGCCTATGGGTATACTCAGGCTAATCTGGTAATACTTCCAGCTAAATATGCTATGGATTTTCTTATATTCTGCCAACGGAATCCTAAACCTTGTCCTATTTTAGATATCTGTGAACCCGGGAAATTCATACCTAGTCTAATTGCACCTTCGGCAGATATTCGCACAGATATACCCAAATATCGTGTTTATAGAGATGGTATATTGGTGGAAGAAGTGAATAATATCTTAAATTTGTGGTCTGAGGATTTAGTTTCTTTTCTTCTTGGTTGTAGTTTTACGTTCGAAAAGGCTCTGTCAGATGGAGGAATTGGTATACGCCATATTGAAGAGAACCGTAATGTTCCTATGTATATAACAAATATAGAATGTAATCCAGCAGGAATTTTTAATGGACCTACCGTTGTCAGTATGAGACCAATACCAAAAGATCTGGTTGAAAAAGCGGTAGCCATTACCGCAAGGTTTCCTAGGGTTCATGGAGCACCCATTCATATAGGGGATCCTGAAAAAATAGGAATAAAAGACATATCAAGACCAGATTTTGGAGATTCTGTAACCATTAAAGAGGGTGAAGTACCTGTATTCTGGGCGTGTGGTGTTACACCTCAAGCAGTAATAATGCATGTTAAACCAGAGCTTGTAATAACTCATGCTCCAGGATGTATGTTTATTTCCGATATAAAAGATGATGATTTAGCGACATACTAATAATAAATAGCTATATAAGAATAATTATAATGAAAAAATGATTATACTTTAAGGAAATATTTTAGATATTTCTGTAAAAGTGGGAGTAAATAAAGAAAAATCAAGTTCTAATTATATTAGAAGCAATGAAATGAAGAATTAATTTATTAGTTTTATTATTATACGAGGGGGTAATTATATGAATACTAATTTAAATTCCAACAAACAAGGCATAAAAAAGAAAAGCAATTGGGGGGTACTGCTTGGAGCAGCATTCATTATGGCTACATCTGCCATAGGACCAGGATTTTTGACTCAAACTGCGGTATTTACAGAAAAGTATGGAGCTAACCTGGGATTTATTATACTTGTTACTATTATTATAGACATTATAGCTCAGCTAAATATATGGAGAGTTATTGGCGTATCAGGACTTAGAGGGCAGGATATTGCAAACAAGATGCTACCAGGTCTTGGTATTTTTATAGCAGCGCTAATATGTCTTGGGGGGCTTGCATTTAATATAGGAAATATTGCAGGCGCTGGACTTGGGCTTAATGTATTATTCGGTTTAAATACTAAGATAGGTGCTGTCATTAGCGCCGTTATAGCTGTAATATTATTTACTTCTAAAGAATTTGGAAAAGCAATGGATATTTTTACAAAAGTGCTGGGTGTTCTGATGATTATTCTTGTGGCATTTGTTGCATTTAAAACTCATCCGCCAGTTGGAGAAATGATTGCAAGGTCAATTGTGCCAACTAAGTTTGACTTCCTTCCTTTGCTTACGCTTGTCGGTGGAACAGTAGGTGGATATATAACATTTGCAGGAGGACACAGACTAATAGATGCTGGTATTACCGGGAAGGAAAATTTGGGCTCAATAACCAAAAGTTCCGTAACCGCGATTATGATAGCATCATTGATGAGAATACTTCTTTTCGCAGCAATTCTTGGTGTTGTTGTGAATATAGGTAAACCACTTGGCACAATAAACCCTCCAGCTGAGGCATTCAGACTTGGAGCGGGTAACCTAGGGTATAAGTTCTTTGGAATTGTACTGTGGGCAGCGGCTATATCATCAGTGGTTGGAGCGGCTTATACATCCGTATCGTTCTTAAAAACACTTGCACCAATTTTTGACAAACACACGTCAAAATTCATAATAGGGTTTATTGCTTTATCAACACTTATATTTCTTACAGTAGGTAAGCCTGTAAAATTACTTGTGCTAGCGGGTTCATTGAATGGTTTGATTCTTCCAGTTGCACTTGGAATAATACTTATTGCATCTACTAAGGAGAAAATTATAGGGGACTATAAGCATTCAAAGTGGCTCATGTATTTTGGTTATATTATTGTAATATTAGCAGTTATTGCAGGGTATCAGTCATTGACAGGAATAGTTGCATTATGGAGTTAGGGAGTGGATATACAATATGTATGAAAAAATTAAGTATTTAACAGCTGGAGATAGAGCATTAGTTATTGAATTTGGAGATGTGATTGAAGAGCAGGTAAACTCAAAAATTAGAAGTCTTACAATTGCAATGGAGAGTGAGGGTATTATAGGAATAATCGAGACTATTCCAACATATAGGTCGCTGATGGTAATTTATGAGCCTATGGTAATAGAGTTAGATGAGCTTATAGTTAAAATTAAATCTATCCAATTAAAAATGGATGAAATGAAACTGCCTAAAGCTAAAGTTATAGAAATACCAACACTTTATGGCGGGGAGTATGGTCCTGATATTGAGTTTGTGGCAGATCACAATAAAATATCACAGGGCGAAGTGATAAAAATTCATACGTCGATGGAGTATTTGATTTATATGATCGGATTCACACCTGGGTTTCCTTACCTTGGAGGTATGAATGATAAAATAGCTACGCCAAGGCTTCAAACTCCAAGAACTAAAATACCAGTTGGAAGCGTAGGGATCGCAGGTAATCAGACAGGCATATATCCTATAGAAAGCCCTGGAGGTTGGCAATTAATTGGCAGAACTCCTGTTAAGTTGTATGATCCATACAGGAAAGATCCGGTACTATTAAATGCTGGTGATTATATAAAATTTGTACAAATAGATGAAGAGGAATACGAAAATATTGAGGCTTTGGAGAGGGAAGGAAAATACAAAGTAACTACAACAGGGAAGGTGAGTATATGACAATAATGAAAATATTAAAGCCCGGTATGTATACCACCATTCAAGATGTCGGTAGGTATAATTATCAAAAATCGGGCATGTCTGTTTCTGGTGCAATGGATCAATTCTCTCTAAAAGTGGCAAATATTCTTGTAGGCAACAAGGATAGTGAGGCATGTTTAGAAGCTACGCTTTTCGGACTAGAAATAAAATTTGACGGTGATGCACTGATTGCAGTTACAGGGGCCAATCTTGGACCCATGATAAATAATAAGGCTGTAGATATGTGGTCTGGGGTTAAGGTGTCTGGCGGAGATGTACTTTCCTTTGGAGCTGCAAAAACAGGGTGCAGGGGTTATATAGCAATAGCGAATGGCATAGACGTGCCATTAGTTATGGGTAGCAAGTCTACCTATGTGAAGGGTAAAGTCGGAGGTTTCAAGGGTAGGATGCTGAAGGCTGGCGATGAGATAAAGATTGGAAGTTTAGGAGAGAATAATTTTAATAGCATCGTAAAGCTTCCAACTGAATTTATACCATCGTATAATAAGGATAATACTTTAAGAGTGGTAATGGGTCCTCAGGATGATTATTTTACAGAGGACGGTATAAATACATTTTTCAATACCCCCTATGAAGTGACAAATGAATTTGATAGAATGGGATATCGTTTATCAGGCTCTAAAATTTCCCATGTAACTGGAGCAGACATCATATCTGATGGAATAACCATGGGGTCGGTGCAGGTTCCAGGACATGGGGCTCCCATAATTATGATGGCGGATAGGCAAACTACTGGAGGATACACAAAAATTGCAACAGTAATAACTCCAGATATAGACATAGTTGGACAGTTAAAGCCTGGTGACAGTATCAGGTTTAAATCAATAGACATTGCGGAAGCTCATAAAATATACAGGAAATATGTGAAAAGCTTCGATACGATAAGAGAATATGTGGAAAAGTTAAAACTAATCACAATCGGTGCTAAAAATTATAAAATAAAAATAAATAATAAGGAATATGATGTGATTGTAGAGGAAATTATGTAATAAGGAGGGTTCGTATGTATGGATTCAATGTGGAGAGGATTAATCTAAAGGATAAGGAAGAAGTAAAAGAAGTAAGAGATTTTTTACAAACCTTTGCGCTACAACTTGATGATAACGTGGATTATACTATAGTTATCAGGCAAAATGAGGAGATTAAAGCCACTTGTTCTAAGTCGAAAAACGTGTTTAAATGTTTTGCTGTTTCGGATGATTTAAGAGGCGAGGGGGTATCCTCAACACTTATGGGAGCAGTATCAGATAGGCTTTTTGAGGAAGGTGTTTATCATAGTTTTATATTTACTAAGATAGAAAACATAAGCATATTCACGTCTCTTGGTTACGAACTTATACACAAAATAGAGAATGTTGCTCTGCTTGAGGGCGGAATATATAACATAAAAAAATATTTAAAGGCTATGCAAAAGGAATACGATTTAGATGCAGTTACTGAGAAGGTAGCAATAGTTATGAATTGTAATCCCTTCACTTTAGGACATAAGTATTTGATAGAAGAGGCAGCAGGGCAAAATAAAGAGGTGCTGGTATTCATAGTTGAAGAAGATAAATCTTCATTCCCGTTTATGTATAGATATGCTATGGTTAAAGAGGGTGTTTCTCATTTGCATAATGTACGGGTGATTAAAGGTGGAGAATACATCATTTCAGAGGCTACGTTCCCAACATATTTCTTAAGAAAAAAAGATGTAATACTAAAAGCATATACAACACTCGATGCGTCTATTTTCGGAAGATATTTTTGTGAAACTCTAAATATAACTAAAAGATTTATAGGAGAAGAGCCATATTGCGATGTTACAAACGCTTATAATGATGCATTAAAGGAAATTCTGCCTACCTATGGAGTAGAAGTTGTAGAGGTAAAAAGAAAGGCATTAATGGGGGATATTATCAGCGCTTCAAAGGTTAGAAAATTAGTCGTAGAGGGGCGAATAGCAGATATTGAGCATATAGTTCCTAGCTCGACCTGGGAATTTTTAAATACTGTGGTAGGAAAGGAGATAATGGGGAAAATCAAGCTTAGTGATTCTCCACATTAATATGATATGTATACATTAAAAGATATATTGAGAGAAAGAGAAAGAAGGATTGAACATCAAGAAAAACTATTGGAACAATATAAAATGCCAATACTGGTAATTAGGGTTAACTATCCAGGTGCAAACAAAGATAATTATATTTCGCAAGGAATAACTGCGATTATGGAGCAAGCAATTTGTGAAATGCTTTCTTCTTCTATTCATTATAAAATAATGAAAACAACGGCAGAAGGACCCACTGTAATTATGTCCATAAATAAAGACGCAAGAGATATTAAATCAATGACACTGAATATAGAACATAATCACATTTTAGGAAGATGTGTAGACTTAGATGTATATGATGAGAAAGGCAAAAGTATAAGTCGGGAGGATTTCGGCTTAGATATGAGAAAATGCTATATTTGTAGCGACATAGCTCATAATTGTGTGAGAAGTAAAAAACACAGTAAAGAAGAAGTTGAAGGATTTATCAAAAGCAGATTTGAAGAATACATGAAAAAATTAAGTGGTAAATAAATATTTAAAATGGAATGGAGTATATTGTTATAACAATATACTCCATTCACATTCTATTGGATGGAGACAAATGTACCGTAGGGAACAGTAGTATATATATATTTAGCATCATCAATTGCGAGTCTTATACATCCATGGGATAGAGGCGTTCCAAGTCTTCCATCTTGTATATTTTCGTTGTTATCAAGTAGTACTGTATGAAACAAATAATTACCATAAAAACGTGTATAATAATTGCAAATAGTGTTTGAACCCGCTCTAAACATTGGTGTTTCTAGTATTTCTTGCTTTGTATTTAATTGTTTAGTACTATCAGTTGTATTTTTAGCAATATTACTAGTAAATTCTTTTATTAGTGGAGAAATTTTATATTTATTTTCTTTATTAGGAAAAGCTATGAAATCTATTTTTGAAATCTCTATGTTGTGGGATGAGTCAATTGAATTTGATAAATAATCATTATATAACCAGGAACAAGCTATAAGTATAAAAGCTATTACAAGATTAAATACATTTTTTTTAAGCATAGAACTTCCTTATATTTATTGCTATCAACATCATAATATGAAAGACTTAAAGTTTTGACACAAAAGAATTTCTTGATTTATACGATATCCTACAACAGCTAAATGTGAGAAAAGTATATATTACGTAAATAGCATTTGAAGAAGCTTTAGGAATATATACTTTTCTATTTTTACTATGATATAATTAGAGTACTTATAAATATGGGAAATAAAAGGTGAAATTATGGATAAATCCGGAAAAATATATGTGAAAGCAATGAATAAATATAATGATGGCTATATAGACAAGGCATTAGCCCTTTGTGAAAAAAGTATTTCTATAAATATTACAAATGCTGCAGCTTTAAATTTGAAGGGCATTTTATACTACCTAAAAGGTGATTTAGAAAGTGCCAAAAGAATGTGGAGTATAAATTATAAAAGAAATAATGATAAAGTATCAAAAAAATACATAAAGGATAGTATAACCGATAAGGAAAAATTACAGTTGTATGTTAATGCATTGGAACTAATAAGGAAACTTAATATATCTGGTGCTTTAGAAATCCTAAAGCAGTGTGAAAATAGCCATTTTAATTTTATAAATGTAAATAATCATATTAGCAGTTGTTATATAAAACAAGGAGAATATGATAAAGCATTACATTATGTAAACGAGGTTTTAAAAGTAGATAAAAAAAACACTCAAGCTATTATTAATAAAAAAACATTAATAGAATATGGCAATTTAAAGCGAGAAATAAACTATAAAAAAATATTCATAGCGTCTGCTAGTATATTTTTAACTATAACTATTCTTATTTTAGTAAAAGAATTTATGTATAAATCGAGCAATCTTTCAATAAGGGGTATAAAAGTACAAACGACTAAAGCTGAAGAAAACAAAGAAAATACTCAAGTAGAAAAGAAAACCACAAATGTGAATGAAGAGAAAGCAATAGAAAATAAACCAAAAGAGATACCCAAATTTCCACAAGAACAATTTAAGGAAAGCATAAAAAGTAATAATATGGAGCAAATAATTGGATATGTGAATAAGTGGAAAAATGCTGACTTGGAGATTAATGATAAGCTACTTTTGGCAAAAGGCGAAGAAATTATTAAGAATACTGGAGTTGTATATTTTTATGAGAAAGGAATATATTATATAAATGATAAAAAGTTCAATGAAGCTCAGAAATATCTTTTATATGCATTACCATATTCTAAAGACAATTATTTACACGAACATATCATTTATATGTTAGCATTAAGTTATAAATCCATTTCTGACTTTGAAAATGCTGTTAAATACTACGAACTTACTTTAAAACAATTTCCGAGTGGAAGTTATACTCAGGAAGTTATATATAATTTAATTCTTATAAATAAAGATATAGATATAGACAAAGCAAAGAGTTATGCAGATAAATTGGTGAGACAATTTCCACATTCTCAATATTATAACTCTATAGTGAAAGAGATAGTAGCATCAAAAAAATAAATAATAAAGCAAAAGTAAGACAGACATTTTTAAGTTTTGGTTTGGGTATACTAATTTTAAGTTATTAATATTATTACATAGCAGATTATAATGTAATAATTTACAGCTTTCACAGCTTAATAAATAGCATAAAGTCAATAAATATTAAAATTAATATTATTGACTAGTCACATAATAAGGTATACAATAATAGTATATAGTATACCTAGATGGGGTATAATAGGTATAATAACAGGAGGTAATAATATGATTAAGGAAGTTAATGATAAAAACTTTAAAAAGGAAATTGGAGATTCAGATACTATAGTTGTGGTTGATTTTTGGGCACCATGGTGTGGACCTTGTAAAATGTTAAGCCCAGTAATTGAAGAATTAGCAAAGGAAATGGGCAAAAATGTTAAATTTGCAAAAATTAATGTAGATGAAAGTCCATTAATATCATCAAAATACAGGATCGCAAGTATTCCAACAGTTATGGTATTTAATAAAGAGACAGTAAAAGAAACTATGGTAGGATTCAGACCCAAAGCAGACATAAAGAAAATGGTTGAAAAACATTTATAAATTTACACAGCATCGAAAGTGATAATTAATATTATAATTATCTTAGCTCGAAATAAAATTAAGTAAGTAATAAATAGAAATTTTGAGGAGATATTTATTTAAATTTTTATAATTTAAATAAATATCTCCATTTTCTAAGTAAAGAAAATTTATTCATAAAGCATGAGCAAATAAGGAGGAAGAATTATGGGCGAAAGATATGATATAGCTATAATTGGTACAGGGCCAGCGGGGCTTGAAGCGGCTATTAATGCTAAAATTAGAAACAAAAATATAATACTTTTTGGAAGTAAGGATCTAAGTGCAAAATTAGTAAAAGCTCCAAAGGTAAATAATTTTCTAGGGTTTTATGACATTACAGGAAATGAGCTTAAAAATAATTTTGCAACACATATTTCATACATGGGTATAAGTATTGTAACTGAAAGAATAAATAATGTTTATGCTATGGGGGATTATTTTGCTTTAATGATAAATGATAAGACATATGAAGCTAAATCGATAATCTTAGCTACTGGGATAGAATACACGAAACCATTAAAAGGAGAAGAAGAATTTTTAGGAAAAGGAGTAGGGTACTGTGCTACATGCGATGCTCCATTATATAAAGGAAAAAAAGTTGTTATAGTTGGGTATAACAAAGAAAGCATCGAGGATACTAATTATGTAAGCGAACTTGCTGCCAAAACATATTTTATTCCTATGTATAAAGGGGAATATAATTTAAATCCTAGTGTAGAGATAATAAGGCACAGGCCACTAGAAATAGTTGGTGAAGATAGGGTGACTAAGATTATTTTAGAACAAGGCGAAATAGCTACAGATGGAGTTTTCATGCTAAGAGATAGCATATCTCCAGGCCAATTAGTGCCAGGTCTCGAGATATTAGATGGACATATAAAGGTAGATAGGAATATGAAAACAAATATAGATGGATGTTATGCAGCAGGAGACTGTACCGGAAAGCCATATCAATATATGAAGGCTGCAGGTGAAGGATTGGTAGCTGCATTAAGTGCAGTTTCTTATTTGGACGCATCACATCAAAATAAATAAGATGATGCATTACTTGTTATGTTATTTATTTTGATTTCTTTAACAAATAGAATTAGGCAGATAACTTTAGTTAGAATTAACTGAAGTTATCTGCCTGGGCTGTAGCTCGTAACTACAGTTTTTTTTAATTAGCTACAAAGAAAACATGGTTGCCTATAGTTTTTATATTGGTTTTCTTAATATTCTTCATCCATTGACAAGTAGCTATTTCAGGATTATAAAAGAAAACAGCCTTAGATGTAGGGTCGTTACCTTTCAATGCCTTTAATACAGCGGTGTAACTAGCGGAATCGGGGATGATATCTGGTTTACCATTATGAAATACCTTTCCGTTCACAACACAAGAAAAGGCATTCTTTTGATTAATAACACCAGAAATAGATTTCGGGAAACGACCATCGCTAGCACGATTTAATATAACTGATGCAACTGCAAGCTTACCACTATCAGGTTCACCACAGCTCTCAGCATATACAACTTGGGACATTAAATAAATATCCTTATCAGTAATATTAATTGATGTATTTGACTGATTAAACACCGCTACTGCTTCTATTTGCTCATTATATAAATCTTTAACTTCTGAATCCTGTGAATATAAGCATTCTCCATTTACTCTTAAACTAGGTAATGCTAATAAAAATGTTAGCATACAAGCTAAAAAAGCAAATTTTTTCATATTATCTTCTCCCTTTGCCTACGGAGTTAGCTGACGGGTTCGGAAAAGGCCTAACCTACACAATTAGTGATTCACCCCAAATGCTTGGTTCCTCCGCGTTATTTTACTTAGGCTAATAATAGTGTTACCAAGAGTGTAAAAATAATACACTAATTTATTTTTTATCCTTTAGCTCAATATAGACTTTAATAAAATCATTGTAGCAGTCCTCTACTTCGTCAAATAGTTTATTAGAAGAAGTATGTAGAGTGTCGAGTAATGATTGATCTACTACTGCGCTTGTGACTTGGATTTTTTCACTTGTCAATGCAAGCTTAAAATCCCTTAAATAGCTCTCATAGAGGAATAATAAAGTTTTTAAGGTTTCATAAGTAGGTATAGCTGATGCAGGTACAGATAAACTTTTAAAGTTAGTTTGAATGTTATTTAATTTTATAAAGTTAGCATCTACTAGTGACAAAAGATCATCATATGACATTTCTTTTTTTCTTGCTTTTATTACATATACATAAAAATTAGTTTTAGCATCTAAAAAATCAAGGGACAAGGCATCTATTTTATTTATGAATTCTTGATTTTGCTCGGATGTAATATCTTCTTCTTTTTTCATCATTACAGCCGTGTAACTGTCATTAAGCACGTTATCAATGAAGGATAAGGATATTTTCGGTAGTTCTATTTTAATATTATGAATATTTACTAGGGAGTAAAAATTCATACAATCATTTCTATAAGTTCTGAGATTATCCATAGATATTTCTACATCTCCACCAGAAGGATTATTTAAAATGGCTAATGTTTGTCTATATATTAATAGGTTTTTATCTAGTCCGAACTTTAAATTCTCATAGTCTTTTTTATATTTCGAAGTAGGCGTTAAATTTGCTAAATTATCTCTGAAATCAGATAAATTTTTAATAATATTAGGTAGCTGTTTTTTTGCATAATCAACGTCTATCGTTTGATTACTATTAAATTGATCTATATTTTTATTGACTAAGTTAATGCCGTTAATATGATTTACTAAGGTAGTTTCATATGAACCATATACCTTATTTATGGATGAGTAGTAGGTAATAAAGAAAATAACTATTGGGGTCATAAAAATAGATAGATAAAGTATAATTTTTAATATTTTACTTTTACTATTAGTATTTATAGTATCTTTCTTTTCAATCAAAAAATTCACTCCTTTAATATTGTTTTATATTATTATATTCTTAAAGTATATTAAATATTTTAGAAATATTTAACAAAAAATTATGGGCAAGTCAATTAATGATTTATTATTGCTATAAACATATGATTTTATTCTGTGAAATAAATTAGATTGCTATGAAATATAAGATAAAGTTATAATAAAATTAACGTATAAGAGGTACTAATAAACTCAAGCATGGTGTATA
>NZ_JAENWL010000371.1 GCF_016650095.1 Clostridium sp.
AAAGTTTTTATTAAATCCAGTACTTGCATAAATATCAAAATTAAATGAAACCTCTTCAGCTATATCCGTGAATAATTTTTCTTCATATTCATCATTATTAAGTTGAAAAAGACTATAATTATATATATCTTTTTTAGAAATCAACACCCATATAATTTCGGGTTTGTTTTTTAAGAATAAATTCTTTGCAAATATTAAATCAAGCATTTCTTTAATAATTGTATGAGTATTTTCCACACTAACATATTTTTTTATATAAGATTTAATTTCTCCATTAATGAGATCAATTGCATTATAGCTTTCCATTACCATATCATATTTACTCTTAAATATTGTTGATTGCTTAAGCAGATATACAATTGATTCCAGAATTCTTTCAACCGGTATGACTATTTCATCTTTTAACAAATCAGTTATTTTCGCTTCCGTACTATGCACATAAATAACTGGTAAATAATCAATAGCAATAATGGATTGAATCATTTTAATGGTCTGTTCTTCATAACTATCAATATCTACTAGCAAAACAGTCGGTTCCCTTTTATATAGTTCAACCATAAGATTAGTTTTAGTAACACTATATACCTCGTAATCACTGCTTAAAAAACTTTTAACTCTTGAAACCTTAGTTTTATCACTTGTAAGAATGAAAATTATACCGCTCATCTATTTGACCACCTCATTAATCTTTGCTCGGAGCTTATCACTGGATATCGTATACTCTATATTTCCTCCCCCGATTTTAATACTGTTACCTATTTTTATAATTGGAAGCAGTATTTCTAATGAAATATCTTCTAAGGAGGTAAAATCAAACATAACATTAAGTGGACTTATAAATAACAACCCTTTTACTATAGTTTCTAGCCTTATATAATCCTTTCTATTTAGATGTTCATTAAAAAAAACAATAAATTCCCCCTCTTTATTCTCTACTTTAAAGCCATCTTTTATTTCCAAAGTTTTTTCTTTCTTGTAAGCCATGTCTTCCTCATTATTCTCTAGAACTTCATTTACAACTCCTAATAATTGACTAGACTCGATTGGCTTTATAATATAATGTTTAGCCCCATTTTTTAAAGCCTCGAAAACCATCTGCTTTTGATTTAATGCACTAACCATTATTATTTTTGCACTGCTATCTTTATTTATTATTTGCTTAACCACTTCCACGCCAGTCATTTTAGGCATTGTTATATCCATTGTAACTAAATCAGGCTTTAGCTCAGAATACAGTAATACCGCCTGTTTTCCATCAGCAGCTTCTCCAACAACCTCATGCCCGCTACCCGCAAATATTGATTTCAAATTTTTTCTCATTACTGTTGAATCATCTACAATTAATATTCTAGCCATTTAAGTTTCCTCCTCTAAGTAAGTGTCTTCTTCAACTAACAGCATATTAATACTAAATTCATACTCGCCACAACTTAATTCACAAGATAATATCTCCGATTGGGTATATTTAATATAAGCATCTGTATTTGACAAAACAGCAGGAATCCCCATATGAAATATATTCTTTGTATTTTCAAACCTACCAAATGTATTACCTAGAATTGTGTTGGATATTTCACCAAGAACATCTTCAACATAATCATTAATATTCTCTTTTGCTACTTCATCTATAATAAAACCTTGGACAAGCCTTTTCGCCATCGATTTATTAACACTTATCATAATTAAGGAATTTAATGTCCCTTTTAGACTAAATAGTGCTGTTATATTATTAAGAGAAATTATTTTTTTAGTTTCAATACCCTTCAACTTAAAATCTAGCCCTGTTTGGGAAAGTATAATATCCTTTGCATTCTTTATCATTTCCTCTGCAAATTTTTGTGGTGTGGTTACACTTTCTAATCTGTCATCAAGCTTTGGAAGAGTGATGGTGCACACAGTGCCCCTATCTTTTTCACTCTCTATATCGATTATACCCCTCGCCTCGCTAACATATTGTTTAACGGCGGACAATCCGACTCCTCTACCAGAAATATAAGTAGCATCTTCTTTTGTTGTTAATCCATCTTTATATATTAGCTCAAATTTTTGTATGCCTGATAAAGTGTTTAATTCTTCTTTAGTGCATATTCCTTCCTTTATACATTTTTGCTCAAGTGCGTCAACATTAATTCCTCTACCATCATCAGAAATTATTATCTGAAATTTTTCCTTAAGATCCTTTACTACGCATTGTATATTCCCTATCTGATCTTTTCCTTTGTTTAATCTTTCGTCTTCTGTCTCGATGCCATGATCAACAGAATTTCTAAAAATATGAACTAAACTTTTAAAAACTTCTTGATAATTACTTGTGTCAACCATTACATTATCTCCTGTTATATTAAAAGGTAATATATTTTTAGAAAGCCTTTCACCTAACTGCATGACATAATCCGGATAAGTCTTAAGTAAATCCTTAACAGATTTGTATCTAAGGCTTTTTATAAGAGGAAGAATAACTCTACTTTCCTTTCTGTTCAAAGACTCTTCAATTTTTTTCTCAATTTCAATAAGTTTCTCTTTTTCAATATAGAAAATTTCGCCTTCTTTTATAAAATCCTTCCCAACAAAAATTTCTAGTACATTTAAATCTTGCTCTAACCAATTATTCAGTTCAGCGTTATCTATTTGATTTATATTAAATTCATCCTTCTTTTCATATAACTTATTTTCAAGCTCATCAAGTTTAGGAACCAAGTTTACCATCATATACTGGCTAAAGTTCCCTTTAAACGTGTGTATCTGTCTAAGCATCCGCTCAGAATCTTCAGTCCTCGCTTCTTTAAAAGAATGAGATGCAAAGTCTTTATAAGCTACTACTAATTCTTTGAAATCATCTCTATTCATCATTGTTTTAACAACCATTTTTAAGATACTTCTCTCCTCATCCATTAGCTTTTCTAAAAGTCTCTTTTCTGTAATATCTGTTATTATTACCATTATTATATTTTCATTCACTTCATTTTTAACCACTTTATAAGACAAGTTTATAACCCTATTATTTATAGTAACCTCCTCAGGAAGCAGTGGAATATAAATCTTCTTATGATACTTACTAGAATTAAATATTTTAGTAAGTAAGTCATCTATAAAATTCTGCATATTCATGTCCTTTGGGTTAAGCAAAGAGGATAAAGTTTCTCCGGTAATAAATCCATTAAATAACTTTTCACATTCCAAGCTATATTCGTTTTGTATCCTTAAATCACTTCCAAAAGTCAAAAAGCCTTGTCCTACATTATTAAAAATATTTTTTAATTTGATATTCTTATTATCTAGTGATTTATTAACATTTTCTAGTGTTTCACTATTTTCTTGAAGTGTTAGATTTTGAGCTTCGAGTTCAGTATTCTGATTAGCGAAGGTGTCAACATATTCACTCATTCGTGACATAATTATATTTGTATAACTCGCAAGATTCTCAACTTCAATTATCGGCTTTTTAAATTTGATTTCGGTTTTTATTGCTGCTTCTATATTTCCGTCTGCAAGCTCCTTCATTTTCATTTCAAGGTCTGATAACGGCTTTACTATAACATTACTCAGCATATTGGCAATAAATCTTGATATTATTAAAATTATTAAAAATATAGCTATGCATATGATTATTAATCCTAAATATCCAAAAATAATTATGAATGGATTGAGTCTTACATTGATTACAAACAATTCTTTATTATCAATTACTACAGATTCCGATGTTGGTGTTTCAGTAATTAATTTTTGAA
>NZ_JAENWL010000227.1 GCF_016650095.1 Clostridium sp.
TCTGATTGTATATCTGATTGTATATCTGTTGTATACAACAAGTATGCAACAACTACTATGCGTATTATTATAAACGCAGTGTAAACGTTTGTCAATACACTTAAGCGTATTAATATTTTAACTAATTATTTTTATTGCAATTGGTGTGATCATCACTCTTTTCTGGTGTAGGATTTTTACAAATAAGCGTTACCATTAAATTGGTATATCCATATAATCATATCTAAAATATAATATTATATATATGATTAACAAATAAAATAAAATTGGCCAATCTTACTGTTTTTAAGATTTACCAATTTTATATTATGAAATATAAGTTTAAATTTTTTAAAATTAATTAGCTTTTAAATTAATAAACTTGCTATAGCTGCATTTTTAGAATTATCAAGATGCTTTTTCATAGCATCAGCTGCTTGGTCATTTTTTCCATCAACTAAAAAATCTATTATATTAAGGTGCTCTTCCTGAGTGTCTTTTAGCCTACTATCTATCTTTTGACCTGATAATATACGCAGGCGATGATTCTGATTATATATATGATCCATAGTTTGATGAAAGTATTTATTGCCACTACTAGAAATAAAAAACCGATGAAACTTATCATCTATTTGATAAATTTTTTTCATGTTTTGTTTAGTGATATCCTCCATAACCATATCACGCATAAGTTTTAGTACTTTTTTATCTATATTACATCCATTAGTTCTAATTATAAATGGTTCAATTAGCTCTCTCACCTGAAAAATCATACTTATATCATTGAGAGACAAATCATTTACTATAATACCTTTCTTAGGTATTATAGTTACAAGGTTTTCCTGTTCGAGTTTACTAAGAGCTTCACGTATGGGTGTACGACTAGTATTTATTCCCTCCATAAGGACACTCTCATTTAAAAATGAATTAGGCAAGTATTCACAATTAATAATTTTTGCCTTTATGTCATCATACGCTTTCTGCTTCAAACTTACTTTTTTCACTTTATTAGCTCCATTCAAAATAATATTAATAATTAGCACCTATATATACATAGTTAATTTTATAACATACATTATTACAACTTAATTTAATATAGCATAAACTTTATTTCTTTTCAACTCTTTTTCATGTTCAATAAGCCACTTGTGGTTCTCCTGCGCTTTCCTTCACCTCGTTTACAAACATAGCTGAAATTATTGCACAATCTGAGGTTACTATTTCTGATAGCCCGATAGGTGAATTATAATATCCATAATATTTCTTAATCATTAAGCCACCTCCATAAGTAGAATGTAGCGTATGCTTCCCATCCTCTCCAATTCACTGACAGTTTCTTAATTTCATCTATCGTAGGCTTTTTATCTAATCCTAAAATGCCCTTTAATGCATTATGAATACCCACATCCGCTATAGGAAAAGCATCGTTTAGATCAAAGCATTTCAATATTGTATAATCTGCAGTCCAATTTCCTACCCCTCTAATTGATAGTAATCTATTTTTCAATTTTTCATAATCAACTTCTAATGCTAGTTCTTCTTTTTTAATAATTCCATCATTGAAAAGATTTGCAATACCAATTATGTATTCAGCCTTTCTTGTAGTAAATTGAAGAGGTTTTAAATCTAAAACTTCAAGCTTCGAAATAGCCTGAGGTGTAGGAAATAAAAAATACCACTCATTATCGTACAGCATTTTTTCTCCATACGCTTCAACTAGCCTTTTTTTTAATGTATATGCAAACTTTAGATTTATCTGTTGACCAATAATTGCCCAACATATTGTTTCAAACATATCATTGATTTTAACAATTCTAAGACCTTTATAATTATCAATTAATAGTTTGATAATTGAATCATCCTCTGCTAACTTATAAAATGGTGTTAAATCTGTTGCTAGATCAAACATATCCCACACATATTTAGCTACTTGTTCTCTAACCCATTTTGTCGGAACTTGATTCACAAAAGTTACCTTTAGTTTTTTAATTGCCCTGGAAATATTAATTAAAACAAAAACATCTTCAATTTTAAGCAATTTATAGAACTCATCTTCATCAATTTTATGCAAACATTCTATATCAGATCTATTTAAATAAACCATGCACTGCTCAAAACTAAACTCTTCAGGCACGTCAATTTCTATATATTTTTTAAAATCATTCCACTTTACCTTTAATAAATTAGGTAAACATGTTTTGCCCATGACAACACCCCTCACTTTTTCATTAGTCTAAATAAGCTACAATTATAATTTATGTAATGCTATCTGCAATAGTAATGTCTATTATAATCTCGCCTTCTGGTACTTAATTCATAATAAGGAGTAACTTAAATAAAATAAAGTTACTCTTTATTATGAATGTACTATTAAACAAGCCTCAATTATTGAATCTTTTCTATTATAATTTGCTGATCTTTAGCATCTACACCGATTATAGAACCATCCTTTATATCTCCCCTAATAATCTTCTTAGCAATAGATGTTTCTAGAACATTTTCAATATATCTTTTTAATGGCCGTGCACCATAGATTGGATCATAACCTTCCTCTGCCATAAGTTCTTTAGCAACATCAGTTACTTTCATTGATATATTTTTGTCCTTAAGCCTATTTTTGATATCTTCAAGGAATATATCAACGATACCTTCTATTTCTTTAGTATCTAGAGGTTTAAATAGTATAATATCATCCAATCTATTTAAAAATTCTGGTTTAAATTTGGACTTAAGCTCATTCATGACTCTATCACGGATATGTTGCTCTATACCTCCACTTTCATTATTTTCAAGGAGATAGTTGCTTCCAATATTAGAAGTCATAATTATTATGCAGTTTTTAAAATTTACAATTTTGCCTTGATTATCGGTTAACCTTCCATCATCAAGTATCTGAAGAAATATGTTAAACACATCTTCATGAGCCTTTTCTATTTCATCAAATAATATTACGCTATAGGGTTTTCTTCTTACCGCCTCTGTAAGCTGACCGCCCTCTTCATATCCTACATAACCTGGTGGTGCTCCTATAAGTCTTGACACCGAATATTTTTCCATATACTCTGACATGTCTATTCTTATAATACTTTCACTGCTCTCAAATAGTGTTTTAGCTAAAGTTTTAGCAAGTTCGGTTTTTCCAACTCCAGTAGGCCCAAGGAATATGAATGAACCAATAGGTCTTCTTGGATCCTTCATGCCCGCTCTTGCACGAATAACTGCGTTTGAAACAGCAATTACAGCTTCCTTTTGTCCAATTACTCGTTTTGATAGCTCATCTTCAAGTCTTAGGAGTTTTTTTCTTTCACTTTCTACCAGATTTGCTACAGGTATACCAGTCCACTTTGATACTATCTCTGAAATTTCTTTTTCGGTTACCTCTTCTTTAAGCATAGCCGTTTCATTATTTTGATGTATGCCTTCTTCTTTTTCTTTTATCTGTGCTTCAAGCTTCGGAATTACACCATATTTAAGCTCTGCCACCTTACTCAAATCGTATTCTCTTTCTGATTTTTCTATATCTCCTCGACAAACATCTAACTCTGCTTTTAAATTTCTAACTTCAACAATCTTAGATTTTTCTTTTTCATATTTTGCAGTCATTTCATTATCTTTATCTTTTAAATTACTTAACTCTTTCTCAAGCGCTGTGAGCCTTTTCTTTGAAGCGTCGTCATTCTCTTTGGATAGTGCTTTTTTTTCAATTTCAAGTTGAAATATCTTACGCTTAGTCATGTCCATCTCAGTTGGCATACTATCTATTTCAGTCCTTATCATAGCACAAGCTTCATCTATAAGATCTATAGCCTTATCCGGAAGAAATCTTGCTGTTATATACCTATCTGAAAGCTTTGCTGCTGCAACAATGGCTGAATCATGAATTCTTATACCATGATATATTTCAAATTTTTCTTTAAGACCTCTAAGTATTGACACAGAATCTTCCACAGTAGGTTCCTCAACTGTTACTGGTTGGAACCTTCTCTCAAGGGCCTTATCCTTCTCTAAATATTTTCTATACTCATCGAAAGTGGTTGCCCCTATACAATGAAGACTTCCTCTTGCGAGAAGTGGTTTTATCATGTTTCCTGCATCCATAGACCCCTCTGATTTCCCCGCTCCTACTATATTATGAATTTCATCTATAAATAAAATTATTTTACCTTCACTATTTTCTACTTCTTTAAGCACAGCTTTAAGTCTTTCTTCAAACTCACCTTTAAATTTAGCTCCAGCAATAAGTGCTCCCATATCTAAAGAAAATACTATCTTGTTTTTAAGCCCTTCTGGTACGTCTCCCTTTACAATTCTTTGGGCTAGTCCCTCAACTATTGCAGTTTTACCTACTCCAGGCTCTCCTATAAGTACAGGATTATTTTTAGTTCTTCTAGAAAGTATTCTTATAACCCGCCTAATTTCATCATCGCGTCCTATGACAGGATCTAACTTATGCTTTTTAGCTTCTTCCACAAGGTTTGTTCCATACTTCACCAATGCCTCATAAGTACCTTCTGGATCTGGATTTTCAACCCTCTGATTTCCCCTAACTTTTGAAAGCGCGTTTAAAAAATCATCTTTAGTAATGTTAAATTTCTTTAAAATATCTCCAATTTCTTTAGTATTTACATCCATAAGACCAAGCATTACATGTTCAACACTTATATAAGAATCCTTAAACTTCTTAGCTTCATCTTCTGCGCGTACAAAAACTTCATCAAATCTTCTAGTAGCATAAACTGATCCAGTATCTGCACCACTACCCGTAACTTTTGGCATCCGATCTATTGCTTTTTTAATATCCTCATTAAGCACACTTACATTTACACCCATTTTACTAAATATATTAGGAATGAGACCATCCTCTTGAGCAATAAGTGCTGCAAATAAATGTATTGTATCTATTTGTTGATGATTGTTTTTTACAGCTATTGCTTGAGCTTCATTTAAGGACTGTTGAACCTTTACCGTTAATTTTTCTATATCCATGTAATTAATCCTCCCTTTAGTTTATTTATTATTACCTGATACTCAACATAAATTATACAAAAAACACCCATATAAGTAAGTTGAAAAACCGTTTTACCAGCATAAAAACTTTGTTTATGGGTGCTTCACATTCACTTTTTAATCATCTATATATAGTGTGACCTAACCTAATATAATTATATCACTAAATAGCTATATAATTTGCACTTTACCTTATTATGATTGTAACATTTTCTCTATTTATAAAGGATTTATTAATATTTTTGATTTTGAATTTAAAATTTTTCAAATATATGATTGATGTGGAACATAGTGTTAAATAGTGGTATAATTTAGAATGACATTAATTACGGGGGTATAGCGCAGTTGGGAGCGCGTCTGCTTCGCATGTAGAAGGTCGGGAGTTCGACTCCCCCTATCTCCACCATATGTTTTAAAAAATGACTGTATCGCTTAGTTGTAACGCTAAATGATGCAGTCTTTTTTATTAGTTTGCAACAATATTTGCAACAACTAGATTAAATTTATAAACTATACTTAAAATGAATCGATGATTCCCATTCGAGATGAAAGTGGAATATGTCAGAAACTTATGGAAAGTGTTAAGTAGTAATATGTTTAAAGCTATAAAAGGTATTATTATAACTGGAGTGTATTATAGAAACGTGTACGAGTGTGCATGGAGATTGAATATCTCATAATTGATGGATATTACAGACATACAATAAATGTTCTTAGAATTGAAGTTAGAACAGATAAATAAAGTTGTTTTGGGGACATTAAATGCTAGTCAAATTTTAATACCTAATAAAAATGAACACTATAATTATAGCGAGCATAGAACTAGAGAAAAGCCTAAAACTAGTATTAAAATTAGTTTTAGGCTTCTTAAATAAATACATATTAACTATACGCATCATAAGGTATAGTTGGTTTAGGCTTAGCCCTTGGATTTCCTTTCTTTTTCATCATCAATAGCCTAAATTTATTGCTGATGGTTATACTGCATACAAGCTCGCGCAGCAGCAAGTTTATGCTTAAAGGCTTTGATTTCAACGTAATTCAAGTAATCGGACTTACTAATGATGATCCTGTGTCTACTGAATATCGTTGGGTTAAGCAAATCATAGAGAGACTTAACAGAACATTTAAATTCTCCTATCGGCGTTCTATAAAAATGGAA
>NZ_JAENWL010000431.1 GCF_016650095.1 Clostridium sp.
ATTATTATATTAGTAGGAGGAGATTTTAAATGAGTTTTAAATTACCAAAGTTTACGCCGCCTGATTTCTCGCAAGATGTTCTTGTTAATGCTCCAGACTGTAAACTCGAAGAAGTAACTAAAGAAGGTGTTGCTCATAAAGAGTATCATGCATTATCAATATATCCTGAATATTTTAAGATTAAAGGAAAATGGGTAATAGCTACTGAAAGCCGTATGGATAGCGTTGCAATTGTTACTCCAGATGATCACATAGAAGTTGTGGAATTCAGGAATTTAAAAGTTGGCGATAAAGTTGTCGTAGGAAGAACTGAAGATGGAAGTGACGGTATATACATGTATACTACTGGTTTTCTTAATGATAATGGAGATGCTGATACCTTTGCATTTAGAAGTGGTAGATCAAGAGAAACTGCTTTCTCTAAAGATTACGATGAGTTATACAAAATTATGCAATATGAAAAGGAACATGATGGAAAAATAGTTTGGGTTTTAGGACCCGCGATTGCATTAGATGATAAATCAAGAGATGCATTTACCTCACTCGTCGAAAACGGGTATGCTCAAGCTGTTTTATCTGGAAATGCCCTTGGTACTTATGATTTAGAAAATGCTAGGTTCAACACAGTTTCAGGTCAGGAAACTTTTGAGTCCCGTGAAAATGCTCATTATAACTATGTTTCAACTATAAATGAGGCACGACGCGCAGGCTCACTTGAAGAGCTCATAAATTCAGGGAAAATTAAAGATGGTATATTAAAAGCTTGCGCCGAAAATGATGTACCTGTAGTACTTGCTGGTAGTATAAGAGATAGGTTTGCACTTCCAAATACATATGACAATGTGTATGAAGCTCAAGATGCTATGAGAAAACATACTAGGAACGCAACTATGCTTATATGTTTATCCTCAGTACTTCATACCATAGCGGCAGGGAATATGACTCCATCTTACACAGTAAAGGATGGGATTGTTAGACCAGTGTATATATATTCTATAGATATACAAGAGTTCTCTGTTAACAAATTATCTGATCGAGGAACATTAGAAGTTAAGACATTAGTTACAAATATCCAAGACTTTATAGTTAACGTAGAGGAAGCATTAATTAAATAATTAAAAATTCAATTAACGCCTAATATAATAGCAAGGATTATGAGTTTTTGATTGTTTTGTAAGGTGAATAAAAATCATAGTATGTTTGAGATATTTAGTGAATTATAATGTTATGAAAGCAGCCTAATATAGGGTGCTTTTTATATTACAGTAACAGAGAGGAGTTATATAAATAATAGTTACGTCGCTTTATTCTTTAAGGCCGTCTTAACAACTGTAAGAATTACTAAAGAAATCAAATAAACTGGACAGGTTATGTGTATGATTAGAAGCCCGGAAAATGAAAGTTATAGGAAAG
This sequence comes from Clostridium sp., assembly GCF_016650095.1. Classification (GTDB taxonomy): domain Bacteria; phylum Bacillota; class Clostridia; order Clostridiales; family Clostridiaceae; genus Clostridium_AD. Next base: position 1,414 of record NZ_JAENWL010000431.1, read on the forward strand.
TGGGTATATGACGTTCTAGTAGAATATTACGCTGTTATAGAATTTTATTATACACGTTTCTTTTACTTATACATAATAAAAGTAAAAGAATATGGGGGGAATGCGGAATATGTATAACATGGAAACAATAACAATTTATTTTTTTCTGGCTCTTACTTATTTTACAGGAATGTTTATTGATAAGTTTGTGAAACCAACCTTTTTCGGAATTAAATTACCTTATGGTTATAATAAAAAAGAAAAATTAATACGACTAAAGCGTGAATATAAGAAGAATTTCAGTTTAACTGGATGATGAAAGTGCTATAAACCCCCTTATCGTATTACGAATACTTCACTAGCAACCAATAATCCCATAACCATATACAAAATAAGTCCAACAAACCTTATCTCTAATTTATTAAATATAATAATTCTATTCCTTTTGTAATGTCTGTTAATTAAATTGAATAGTATTAAGTTACTAACCCCCAACATAAACACCAGGAAACCAGAATATTGTTGATTATCTAATTTATAAATTAGTGCCAAAGATGCACCCAAAAAAGAATAGACAGCAATTGCTTCAAATATATTGAAATATTTATTAATCATAAGAACCTCCATCAGTTAATTAGATACTTATACAGTATTGATTTCATTACCCCTTTATGCCAAAAATTTTTTACAAGTTCGACACAAAACGTTTATATAAGGACTTAGTTGCCAGTATGAAAAAAAATCATCCATCTGATGATTTGACCTTGTTGGAAAAGGCATATCATATGGCTTGCAAAGCTCATGATGGGCAGTATCGTAAGTCTGGCGAACATTATATCATACATCCCATCTGTGTTGCAATTATATTAGCAGAAATGCAATCGGATAAGGAAACAGTCATAGCTGGTCTGTTTCATGATATTGTAGCAGAAGGCACGTTATTGACAATAAAGCAGGTTACTACAGAATTTTCCAATGAAAT
>NZ_JAENWL010000264.1 GCF_016650095.1 Clostridium sp.
AGTACATTTTATTATGTATTAAACAGTGGGAAACCATTAGTGGATTATGTTCAATCTTATATGAATTATAAAGGTGAAAAGGTTACAACTGTAACATCGACCATTCCATTAATGAAAGATGATAAAATTATTGGTGCTCTTGAAATATATAGAAACGTCACAGATGTTAAGAAGTTGTATGGGGAAATTGCTTCATTACAGAAAAAATTGTTTGTTATAAATCGTGACAAAAAAAAATCCAGAGGAAATGGGACCATTTATACACTTGAAAATTTAATTGGACAAAGTAATATAATTAGAGAATTAAAAGTTAAAGCTTGTAAAATCGCAGATAGTAGGTCACCTGTTATGATTTATGGTGAAACGGGAACAGGAAAGGAAATATTGGTACAAGGTATTCATAATGCCAGCTTATTGAGAAGAAATAAGCCCTTTATTGCCCAAAATTGTGCTGCAATACCGCACGGTCTTTTAGAAGGAATTCTCTTTGGAACTTGTTTAGGAAGTTTTACAGGGGCGATAGCAAAACCGGGTATATTTGAACTCGCTGATGGAGGTACTTTATTTTTGGATGAAATAAATTCAATGGATATAGATCTTCAGGCAAAATTGCTTCGTGTTCTTCAAGATGGAGTGGTAAGGAGAATAGGGGGAACTAAAACAATTACTTTAGATGTAAGAGTCATTGCGGCTACAAATGTAGAACCTTTACAATCAGTGAAGGAAAAGTCGTTACGAGAGGACTTATATTATAGATTAAATGTTATTTCACTAAATATAATTCCATTAAGGGAAAGAAAAGAAGATATTTCCTTACTTGTGGATTATTTTATCAACATGTATAATAAAAGGTTAAATAAGGAGATAAAAAGGATTTCGAAAGGTTGTTTGGACATATTTTTGAATTATGATTGGCCTGGAAATGTTAGACAATTAAAATATATGATTGAAAGTGTGATGAACTTTATTGACGGAAATATCATTGAAGTTGAGGATTTGCCATCTAATATTGTTAATTACGACTCTAGTTTTATACAGAAAAATAAATTATATAAGATAAATAATTTATTACCACCATTAAAAGAGGCAATAAGCCAATATGAGAAAGAATTAATAGAAAGGGCTGTTGAGCAAGCTAATGGAAATTTTGCAAAGGCAGCTAGATTATTAAAAATACCTAAGCAAACTTTACATAATAAAATAAAAAAAAATGGGATCCGAGGAAAGTATGTAATTCAATAAATGTCCCAAAATTAAGACAAAGTCAATAAATACATAAAATACATACCAAATTTGGGAGCATTTTTTGTGAAATAAAAAAATAAATCATAAAAAAATTAGGGAGTTCGCATTTATGCACATATAAATAAAAATAGCATAGGAATAGAGAATGTGGTATGAATATTGCTTGTTATATGAATATCCATATTGATTAATTTATTAAAATGTATTGTTTTTATATTTGAAAAATAAGCTATGAAAATTGCTATTATAGAATATAGCATTTATGACTATTGAGAAAGGGTGTGGTTGATAAATGCAAAAGGCTATTATTACTAATATACAAAAGTATTCAGTACATGATGGTCCGGGGATAAGAACAACTATATTTTTCAAGGGATGCCCCTTAAATTGTTTATGGTGTCACAATCCAGAAACTCAAAATCCAAACACTGAAATTATGTTCTTTAAGGAAAGATGTACGCTCTGCGGCTCATGTTTAAAAAGATGTCCACAAAAAGCAATAGAATTTGTAGAGAGATATCCTATAATTAATGAAAGCAAATGCACCCTCTGTGGAAAGTGTAGTGATTTTTGCCCCAGTAATGCCAGAGAGCTTGTAGGGGAAGAAATAACAGTAAAGGACTTGATGAAAGAGATACTTAAGGATGAAGCATTTTATGATGAATCAAATGGTGGTGTTACATTTTCTGGAGGTGAACCTTTAGTGTATGTAGAGTATTTAAACAATGTGCTTCAGGCTTGTAAAGGTAGAGGTATCCATACAACAATTGACACTAGCGGTTATGCATCTTGGGAACAATTTGAAAAAATAGTTGATAAAGTTGATCTCTTCCTATTTGATATTAAGCATATGAACAATGAAAAACATTTGAAATATACAGGAGTTGAAAACGTTATCGTTTTAGATAATCTAAAAAAGCTTTCGGAAAGTGGCAGTAATATTTATATAAGAATGCCAATAATTGCTGGTGTAAATGATGACGATGAAAATATTGATCTCGCAATTGATTTTATATCAAAATTAAATATAATACATGTAAATTTACTGCCTTATCATAAGATTGGTATGGACAAATATAAAAGGCTTAATATGGAATATAAACTAACAGGCTTGGAAAAACCATCTGATTTAGTTATAAACAAAATTGCAGAAAAGTTTAAAAAAGCTGGAATTAAAATTAAAATAGGGGGTTAAATATTATGATGACTGAAAGAGTAAAAAAGTTAAGGGAACAAAGTTTAAATGCTGTTCCAAGTGTTTCAATGGAGAGGGCAAAGATTGTAGACGAAGTTACTAAAAAATATGAGGGATCAGTTCCAGTACCTGTACTTAGAGCATTAGTTTTAAAAGAGATTATGTTAAAAAAACAGCTTTGCATTAATGATGGTGAATTAATTGTTGGTGAAAGAGGAGAATCACCTGCCTCAACTTGTACTTATCCTGAATTATGCTGTCATACTTTGTTGGATTTTGATGTTATGGGAGGACGTGAAAGAATAAACTTTAATGTTAGTGATGAATCAAAAGAATTTCAGAAGGATGTTATAATTCCATATTGGGAAGAGAGATCAATGAGATACAAAATATTTGAAAACATGACTGAGGAATGGAAAGGGTGCTATGAAGCAGGTATGTTTACAGAATTTATGGAGCAAAGAGGACCAGGGCATACTGCATGTGATGATAAAATATACTATAAAGGATTCCTTGATTTTAAAAAGGATATTCAAGCTTCAATAGATAAACTTGATTTTCTTGAAGATGAGGAAGCTTTAGATAGAAGGAACCAGCTTGATGCTATGGCAATAGCATGCGATGCAATAATGATTTTAGGAGAACGTTATGTTACTTATGCAAAGGTGTTAGCAGAAAAAGAAGCTGATCCAGTTAAAAGGCAGGAACTACTTGATATAGCAGAAGTGTGTAGTCAAGTTCCAGCATATGCTCCAAGAACTTATAGGGAAGCACTTCAAATGTATTGGTTTGTACATTTATGTGTTATTTCTGAATTAAACCCATGGGACGCCTTCAATCCTGGTAGATTGGATCAGCACTTAATTTCATTTTATCAAAAGGGAATTGAAGAGGGCACATTAAACCATGATGAGGCAATAGAATTACTAGAATGCTTCTGGGTTAAATTTAATAATCAGCCAGCACCACCTAAGGTTGGTATCACTTTAAAAGAAAGTTCAACTTACACCGATTTTGCGAACATTAATATTGGTGGAGTAACTAAAGACGGTTTAGATGGAGTTAACGATGTAAGTTATATGTTACTTGATGTAATAGACGAAATGAGATTGCTGCAACCAAGCTCAAATGTTCAAATAAGTAAAAAGAGTCCACAAAAATTTGTTAAGAGAGCCTGCGAGATAGCAAGAGAGGGCTGGGGACAGCCCTCAATGTTCAATACAGATGAAGTTATTCAGGGATTGGTTTTTTCAGGGAAATCCCTTGAAGATGCAAGATGCGGCGGAAACAGTGGCTGTGTAGAGTCAGGTGCCTTTGGAAAGGAAGCATATATACTAACTGGATATTTTAATATGAATAAGGTACTTGAAATTACATTAAACAATGGTGTAGATCCAATGACAGGTAAGAAGCTTGGTATTGAAACTGGAGATGCTTCAAAGTTTAAAACCTATGATGAATTATTTGAAGCATATAAAAAACAGATGAAACACTTTATTGATATTAAGGTAAAGGGTAATAGAGTAATAGAAAGATTATTTTCAACTCTGATGCCTGAACCATTCCTTTCTGTAGTAATATCTGACTGTATTTCAAATGGTAAGGACTATAATGCAGGAGGAGCAAGATATAACACGAATTTCATCCAATGTGTTGGTATCGGAAATATTACAGATTCTTTGTCAGCGATAAAATATCAAGTATTTTACAAGAAAAACTTTAATATGAATGAATTATTAGAGGCTATTAAAGATAACTTCAAGGGACATGACGGTATTTATAATTTAGTTAAGAATAAGACTCCAAAGTATGGTAATGATGATGACTATGCAGATGGTATAATGAAAACCATATTTGATGCATACTATAATGAAATAAATGGAAGAAGAAATGGAAGAGGTGGATTCCATAAAATAGAGATGCTCCCAACAACATGCCATGTTTATTTCGGAGACGTTATGGGTGCAAGTGCAGATGGAAGAAAGGCACACATGCCTGTTTCTGAAGGTATTTCTCCATCACAGGGAGCAGATACACACGGCCCTACAGCAGTTATTAAAACATGTGCAAAAATGGATCATATAAAAACTGGTGGAACTCTCCTTAATCAAAAATTTATTCCATCTGTTGTAGCAGGTGAAACTGGACTTGATAATATGGCTAGTCTGGTTAGAACGTACTTTAAAATGGATGGTCATCATATACAGTTTAATATTGTAGAGAAGAAGACACTTTTAGACGCTCAAAAAAATCCAGATCAATATAATGATCTTATTGTTCGCGTTGCAGGATACAGTGATTACTTCAATAATCTTGATAGAGCATTGCAAGATGAAATAATTAATAGAACAGAGCAAACATTTGATGGAGGCGTTTCTTAGGAAAATAGTAAAAAGTTTTACTATGTAAGGAAACGCACATAGATTCGCTTTATGCAAATCTATGTTCGTTCCTTTTATGTATTGGTAGTTGCTATGACTGTTTAAATAATTCTGTGCATTCTATTTCTTTTGACAAGTTAAGAAGCTATTGAAAGGCAGGATTTCGGAAATAATATTTTATCCTATAATAGAAAAGCAGAGCTTGAAGATATGGATTTATGTTGCGATGGAGTGATTATTTTAGGAAAAAGATATGATGAGATAGCAAAAGAGATGGCATAAACGGACCAACTTAGGTGCTAAAATTATGTTCTAAGATGGAACACTTGAAAACGTGAGGAACATTACTAAATCAGAAATTTACACCCTTAGTTGTTGCAGGTGAAAAAGGACTCGAAAATTTAGCATTATTTGTTAAAACATACTTTACTATGGATGGTCATATATTTAGAAATTTTGAAATAATAGGAGTTGTTAAAAAATGGGATGGACTGAACTCAAAGTAAAATCTGATGAAGAATATAATAATAGAGTTAAAATTACTGGATTACAAGAAAGATGGAAAGTATTAAATGATGAATGTATTAAAAAATACAAACA
>NZ_JAENWL010000042.1 GCF_016650095.1 Clostridium sp.
CATAAGTTTGTGGCTCATTAAGAAGTTTTTCAACTTTTTGCACTGCTGCCTTTTCTTCCGGTTTAAGATTACTGTATTTTTGAGATCCATTTATTTTTTCCTTTTCTAACTTATCTTTAAGTTCTCGGTACTCCTGAAGAACTATAATTTTTTCTTTATTAAGCTCTTTAATTTGTTTATTTATTTCAGTTCTTTGATTATCAATGTTCTTCTTTTCCATTTCACTTGAAGTTTTACCAAGATGTATAGTTGGAACCTGATCTATCCCCTGATCTTTATAACTCCTATGGTCAATTCTATCTTCATAACCAGCTCTTTCTAAAGCCTTATTTACATTATTAGCCCATTGCTCTCGCCAAATGGTAGCATTCTCTTTTTTGTCCCACTCTCTATTTTTCTTTGCAAATCCTTCTTTTGTAATTTCTCGGGTTGTAAGCATAACATGAAAATGGGGATTACTTTCATCATTAAAATGAAAACAAACATCAGCAACCATTCCTTTATCTACAAAATTTTCTTTGACATATTCTCTTGAAAGTTCTTTTTGTTGTTCCTTGGAAAGCTCCAAAGGTAAAGCAATATTTATTTCTCTTGCAGTTCTTGAATTACATCTAGTTTCAGATTTATCAACTTCATTCCAAAGTTTTTCTCTATCATTAACCCAACTTGGAGAATTTGATGGAGCTATAATTTCGCTTTCAACATTTTGCTTTTTGGTGTAATCATGGTTTAAATTTTGTCTTTCATCATATAGTTTTTCTCCTGCTCTATATGCAGCTGCCGCCATACAACTTTTACCTTGTCCTCTACTTATTACTTGTAATGAAGAATGAAATATTGCCATGCCTACACCTCCTTTTTCAATTTATTGAAATATTGATTTTGATTATTTCCCAACGGGAAATCTTAAAGCGTCTGCAAGACCGTCACTACAAACGGAGTTTGTGTCAGTGCGCACTTCGTGTATCTCTCTATAATTATATTTTACCACTAGCCCCTTTTACTTTCAATATAAATTTTGGTATAATCTAACTATGAATTTATTTTTTAGGAGGTATTAAATATGGTTATTAAAAATGGAGAACAAAGAATAGAAGAATTATCAGAAAAAATAAAAAAACTAGAAGTTCAAAAAAAACAATTAGAAATAAGAACTAGAGACCAAGATAGAAAAGCAAGAACTAGAAGACTTATTCAAATAGGTGCTATTATGGACAACATAGGAATTGATACAATTGAAAAAGCTGAATTACTAAAAGCCAACATTACAAATACCCCAAAAGCTAAAGAATGGTTTGAAAAGCTCTTTACAGAAAATAAAGAAATAGAAGATCAAAACTAGTATAATTTATTACATAGGCAACCTAAAAAAAATTGATTTTTTAGTTGTTAAATTGTCTTTTTACCCACTAAAAAATCAATCATTGATTTAATCATAGCAAATTTCTCAATATCATTTGAAGTTGATTCTATTAGTTTGAATGAAAGAAGTATATTTTGTACATTTAAAAGACTATCATGATAATCTTTCAATTGGCGTACTGTTTTGTTATATAGATAAAAAAACAAACCTGAAATCACTTCAACAATAATTCCAGAAGCAGTTACAATATATGATATATTTTCAAGGTTTTTATTTAAAAAAATTACAACTAATCCTAAAATGATTAAGATAAATCCTGATATACATGACATGCAGCATAGCATAAAACTTTTATTAGTATGAACCTTAACTAAGGTATAATAATCGCTTAAATTATCAACATTTATATTTACAAGGCTATCAAAATACGTGGGGGCTTGATCCAGCTTAAGCACTTGCAAATAATATGTCTTTTTTTGTTGCAAGTTTTCTAAGTCATCACTCAAATTTACGATATCTGTCCCTAAACTTGCAATTAAAAATAGAATTGCACAAACCCAAAAAACAACCAATAAAAATGCATTAACTGAATATACTTTTGTGTAATATAACATCAAAAGTATTATTCCAATGATGCTTATTATAAAATATGATTTCTTATTTTTTGTATTTTTTTTCAATTCTTTTCTAACTTCTGTAATTTTATCATTTATAATTTCAATAATATCTTTCTTGGGTACATCTTGTTTTAATGGTTCACTTACTAAATTATCTTCTGTCTCAGACATTTTCTACATCCCTTCAGTAAATTATTAAAATTTATTTATGTATCATTTTTACTTACAATGAACTTAACATATATGGAATTATAACATTTTTTTTGCAATATAACATTATTATTAAGTAATAATGTTATATTGGAGTTTTTACATTTTATGTTTGTCAACATCCTAAAAAAGCATATTATCATATACGGTTTTTTCTATTAAAGCATTGAGTTATATGTGTTATTAAGCATTCAGTTAAATTTAACTAAGCAATTACACTTTTGAACATATGGTTTCCTTTTAATACAATATAATTGTATGCTTTTTTAGTTTTCAAAGAATTTAGTTTAATGCAATTTACTAAACGTTTTTATATTTATTACACCCATTGAATCGGTAATCTTTAATGGGTTTATAATGGTATACCTTTACCAACTGTACAAATAACTGTGAATTCAAATTTAGTTGTTTAATATAAAAAATACTATTTTATAAACTACTATTAGAAAATTATTTTTAATGAAAATATTTCATTCATTTCATTTATTTGGTATAATTCACTTAGTTATCAGTTATTATTATTAATAACTGTATATTTAAATTATATTGGGGGAAATTTTAAATGGAGAATCCTAAAAATATTGAACTTAATGAACTTAAAAATATTGAACTTGAAGACGTTGCATTTGAGTTTACAAATGTATTTGATAAAGAATCAGATGAAGAACGAAAGAAATTAGTTGAGATGTATGGTGAAAAATTTTTTATTAAAAATGATTATGAACGAAGAACAAAAAATGAAATACGAACTGCATTAAGAATAATAAAATATAATCTTAAAATAGATTTAGAAGAAATTAAAATAATTAATTTACCGTTTACTATTATAAAAAGTGGTAGACAAGCACAAACAGCATTTACCGATAGACACTGTGAGTGTAAAAAAATTTATTTAGTACCAGATGATACGGCCTTAAAAGTAAAAAGAGATAAAAAATATCATCTTACTGGAATCTTAAATCTATATATTAATGAGCAAATTGATGAACTGGTATATGCTAAATGGTACAAAGAAATAGAAAAGTTAAACATTGGAGAAAGAGTTACAGCAAGTATACTTCATGAATATGGACACATACTTACATATAATAAATTGGATATTTGCAAAATATATAAGCCACTAGAGTTGTATAACCTATTGGATGAAACAAATTATTTAGATAATTGTTCACTTCGTATTTGCAATTTTGGTGATATAAGTGTTATAACTAAATTGAATACTTGTTTAGAAATGCTTGCAGAAGATTATAGAGTGAGTAATTATATTAAAAAAGCTGATGATGTTTGTATGCTTCCGCATAGTATAAGTTATCTTCAAGATATAATTAATCCGATAGAATTTTTAAAAGGAGTTGATATTATGGGCAAACTGCTTGATTTAAACGTAAAGGAACGTAAAGGAGTTGTTAAACCCTTAAATTCATTATTAGATAAAATATTACCGTTTGGTGAAGGTAGTAGAACAATTGGAAACATGCAGAGGTTTACCACTGGACAAATTGTTCAATTAACTGAAATGGATAAAATAAAAGATAGAGAGGCACTAAAAGCTCTCCTATAATAAATATAAAATGTAAAACTATAGTTAAATTTTAAAAATAAATATGTTTTAATAAATTAAGGCACCTTAAATACTCATGTATTCAAGGTGCCCTTTTATTTTATATATAAAGCTTATGTTGATTACTTAAACATTTCTATTGTGAGTTCAATATGTTTTGTAAACGATGTATTGATATTTCCAAAGTAACACAATACCAATTGAGTTACTTTCAGATTGGGTCTATTACACGTTTTAAAAAGAATCGTAAATATAATTAATTTATGGAAATTATGGTATGATTAAATATATATTTTTGAATTTGAATTATCAATTAAATATTTAGCTTAAAAACTACATTAACCTTATTTGAGGAGGGAATAGCAATGAAAAGAATATTATTCATAGTTGTATTAACAATAGGTATGTCAATGTTAGCTGGGTGTGCAGAAGCCCCAGCAACGAAATCAGTTGAGGTGAGTGTAACGGCAACAGATGTAAAGAACGTAAGAGATTGGTGTCAGAACATTGTAGATCAAAGGGTGGCAATATTATTAAATGTGCAAACTAACCCATCAGTTATACAACAACAAGTAAAGAACATGGGTAAGGGAGCAGATGGAGCAGAGTCTATGATGAATTCAGGACATAGCGAATTAGCTAATGCCTTACTTGATATATCATCCGCAGCATCGGAAATAGGTTTATACGAAGATACACATAGTGATTCTGTTAAATCAGCTAAACACTTTATGCGAATCAGAAACCTATTAAATGCAGCAAAGGTAGAATTAGATAAATAAGGACAGAGGTAAACATGGAGATATAGTAGACTAATGGCAAGAATGATATCCTAATGCTGCTATTTACTTGGATACATTGAGAAATCACAATAACGAACGCAATAGCTCTCAGACCAGTTATATCAATGAATTAAGTCAAGTGGGTAAAGTCGTACGCAATAACATTTATAAAGATTCTTTAAAAAAACAATAAAAACCTATAAAAAAGGCAATCACAATAGCAAACGCAATAGCTCTCAGACTAATTATATCAATGGATTGAGGCAAGTCGGTAAAGTGTAACGCAATAACCTTTTCTATAGTGATAATTTTACTACCTTTTCATTTTTTTACTTATTCCCTCATATTTAAACCATTTGATTGTTTTTTTGAAGTTTAGCATACATTGTTTCCTGCTGCTTAGTCGTAAACTGGAAATATATTAATGTGTTTGTCACAGATTTATGGCCCAAATAGTATTGCAATTCTTTTATATCAATTTCTGATTCCGCCAAATGCACCGCAGCAGTATGTTTCAAAGTATGAAAATGGTGCTTTTCTATATCACTTATTTTAGCTAAGTGACAATATTTCTTCATCAATACGTCTAAAGTCTTACGTGAGATTGGTTTTTTCTCTTGGCTTAAAAACAAAACTTCCTGATTATCACTGATCTCATTTTGCCTAATATATTTATTTAAAATTTTTATAGTCTCTAGGTCTAGTCTTATGGTGTTATTATTGCTTCCTTTAAGCCTATGGCAATACATTTCACCCCTTGTCCTATTGTAATCCTCAAGTTTTATTAAACCAACCTCAGAGGCTCTTAAGGCACATCTATACGCCACTCTAAAAATAGCCAGGTTTCTTAATGAATGTATACTACTATCTTTTTCTATAGATCTAAAAACCTTTTTCATTTCCACCTGAGTAAAAAATTTTACTTTCTCCTCATTTTCTTTCATCATATTTTAGCACCCCATTTCAAAAGATAGACCTTTTAACTATTATGTCCAACTTTAAAATACCATGTTAGCCACTGATAATGCAAGCTTTACTGCATTTTTATAAAATCATAATAGTATAAGTTGGACATTACATTGAATAAATAGCTATAAAATATATTATATTTGCTATTATAGATATAATTAAAGTATATTGAATTATATCTATAATAGTAGTTTGAGACATATAAAACGTAAAAATGGCTTGCTTTATAAAAAACTTAGGTTATATTCAACCATTTTGAATATAACCTACAGTTGACAGATGGTATTCAAAGTTATATACTAACTATAGATACAAAATAAATAAAAAACATGGGGGGAACGTTATGCAAAGAATTTTCGATTTTACTATTTCTCTTTGGCAAGGTATAGAAAATGTAAACTTCACTGAGCCAAAATTAACAGCTCAAATCAACGATGGCCTAAACCGTTATAACAACCGGTTTGTAGGTTTCAAGGTTTTGGATTTAATAAAAATAACAAAAGGAACAATAGTTTTAAAATTAACAATTATTGTTGGAAGTATCAATGAACACGTAGAAGTTTCTAGAGCTATAACATACTTTTCAAGAATTATGTATAATGACCTAGGTTGGAAAGAGCTTACTAAAGTAGCAAAACGCCTTTTCACTGTCGTAGAATCTACTGAAAGAACAATTAGTTCCTCTAATGAACTTAATAAAACGGTAGCTATATCATCAGCTACGGATAAAAAAACAGATATTGTTGTAGCAAGTCTAGGAGATAATTCAATTAAAGTTAAGAATATAGATCTAGATTTAAAGATAGCTAGACTAGAATGGCTATATTCAACAAAAAAATACATTGAGCTAGAAATAAAAGAACTCGAACTTAACCTAGTGTGAAAATAAAATTATGACCCAATAAAATTAAGCTCTACGTAAAGTATTATACCTATGCGTAGAGCTTAAAAAATAAGGAGATAACTTACTATCCATTTAATCTTGATCTCATATATTTAAGTTGTATTAATACTATGTATTGTTGTAATATATATGCATATGTATTAGCACGTGTTGTTTACACGTGCTATAAGTATAAATTTTTACGATATTGTTAAAAATTACAATATAATACTGAAAAAATAAGAGTATTATAATTGCCCTTATTTAAAAAAATGATAAAAAAAACTAACGGTAACAGCAAGAATCAATTCGAAAGAAATACTAAATATTTTTTTTGAGAAATCTTTCAAAGCCTCTTCAAAACCACTTTTTACAGGTTTGCAGACCTGTAAAAAACTATGGTTATTGGCCTTCGGAAGATTTTTTTTTCGTCTACGCTTCAATATATTTCACCTCCTTTACTAATAGAATAGAAACTAAATTAGGTTCTATTTGCTTTTTAGTTAATGCTGCCTCCTTCCTCAATAATGAATCGCAAAGTTTCTTATTCCACTAATCAACCTAGTCATCCTACTCCAGAAAGGAATTCAATATTTATAAAATACAAAACTAGTAGCCTTTTATAATAAGATATATATACTATTTAATCCCAAATGTACAAGTTTTAAACGTAAGTGTACAAAAAATCGTTCGATAAAAAAACATGGGTTACTTTTATATCTCTTTTGTATTTAAAATAGTGGTCTTATCTACTGTTATAACATTTTTTTTATTGTGCTAGGTATTTTTAAAAAAATTCATTTTAATGTTAACATTTATTTTATTTTCATATTCTTTATATAGTATCATAATAGATATATGCCAATAAAGAAATGAGTCACCTCCTTTCATCAGGTAGATAAAGTCTACTTCAATAATTTTATATTCACCATTCTCATTTTTTTTAAATCAAAACGGATTTCCAGGCCAAAATTCCAAAAAAATAAAAGGCTCTATCCCGGGGATAGAACCTACACGCAATGCTAGTATAGCATAATAAGTGCTTATTTTAAGATAAAATATAAACCAATAAATAGCAAATATTATTATTGACTAACATTATATTTAGTATTACAATTAAACCGTAGTGTTTACAACATGTTTACACGTAATTAGTGTAAACAAATATGTTATGAGGTGATATTATATGGAAGAGGTAAAAGAAAATAAAAGTGTAGTTACCAGTTATAGGCTATCACAGGACACAAAAGATAAGGTACAACAACAGTTGAAAGATTTAGGACTTACGCAAGAACAGTATTTCAACAAAATAGTAGGCTTTATGGAACTTGAAAATATGAAAAAAAATAATTTTTTAACTAAAGATACAACTGTTATACAAAGTAATTTAGATGCCATATTAAACTCATTTATAAGCATTGCAGATAGCAGCAATAATTTAATAAATAATAAAAATGTTGAATTTGAAGAATTAAAGATTAAATATAAAGATATGTTATCAGAAAAAGAAAGTTATATTATGGAGCAAAAGCAGGAGTTACAAGAGAATTATAGCAATTTATTGTTATGCCAAACTGAAAATGAAGAAAGTAAAAAAAAAGTGCTAAATATTAGAATTGAATATAATAAACAATTGGAACAGTTAATTGGTAACTTGAAGGATAAGAATTTAATTGTAGAAGAATACAAAGGCAAAAATGATATGTTATTAAGTGATTTAAAAGATTATAAACAATATAAAATTCAAGTTGAAGAGGATACTAAGTTAATTTCGGATAAGCAAGCTCAAAATACTGAAATGAATAATATCATTAAGGATAATAATTATAATATTAATAATTTGAATAAAAGTATTGAGAAATCCAAACAAGATAATCAAAAGGAACTTGAAAGCCTAAAAAAAGAAAATCAATTAAATATTAAATTAGCTGTAGCAGAAGTAAAAGAAGAAATGAATAATAAATTTAGCCAAGATCAGTTCAATCATAATAAAGAAATAAAAGAATATCAAAGCAAATATAAATCATTGTTGGAAGAATTGGAGAAAGTAAAACCTAGTCCAAAAACTAATAGAAGTACAATTGTAAAAAATAAAAAAGCATCCTCAGAAGGGATTTGATTATTTTAATATGAGTGAACTAAATAATAATGGATTGTCTAAGAAAGAGCAACTAATTTTAGATAACGCAAAAGCTACATTGGCAATAGAGGGAATGATTGTTACGGAAACAGAAACAAAAATTTTTGAAGATTATCTTAAAGGAATATTAACCGAAGATGATGTTATGAAAATTATACGTAGTAAAGAACCAATAAACAAAAAATAAATGGCTAGTATATTAGCCATTTATTTTTTTATTTACTCAATTACTATTATGTTACATTCATTCAGAACAGCAATATATACTTATGGTGATATAAAAGAAGATTCAGAAATACTAAAGGTATTGAATGAGAACCTCATCCTTAGTTAAAATTAACTAGTTGGTTTATTCTAAAAAGGAGCGATAGTGACCTACAATTTTAACGTAAAAATGTGCTTTCCGAGGGGGAATAATAAGGCATATTACAAATTTACAAATATTTTAGATTAAATAACTCGTAGTTCAAATTATTCAAGGGTTCAATAAGCAAAGCTAAAAGTGAAATGGATGAGGCCGAGAATAGTACAAAATAATTTAATGACTGTGCAAACAATTTGGTGCTATAAAAAATAGCTACCACCCTATCACAATTAGTTATTAAAAAATAATTTATATGTATGCTAATTTTTAATTAAAATCTACATTATAGTCTTTAATTAAAAAATTGTTGGTACTAATAAATATAAGCAGATTTTGTATTGCAATATAACAATTATTGCAATATACTGTAAAGTATTGGCGAAAAATCTATAATAAAAGGAGGAATTAATCTTGAAAAAAATAGATCTGAAGTTGTTAAGAATGGTAATAGGATGTCGAGACTCTAAAATCAATTTGACTAACTCAAACAAGATACTTATAAAGCAATTAACATATGACATTAATAATATTTTCAAAACATTAAATAATAGTACATGGAATGAAACTGCTCAATGTATTAGAGCTAATGATCATCTTCATAATAAAAAAGGTAAAAAAAATACTACTACATATGGAATAAAATCAATAGTAAATATAGAATTAGGGATAAAGGGTAATGAATTATCTTTCAGACATCCATGTTTGATTATGTTTGATAAAGGAAATAGATTGTTTGTTGTACCGTGTACATCTGGACAAGCCCCCAAAAATGAAAAGAATGAAATTCTATGGGGACATAAGGAAGTAAATATAGAAGATGGTTTTGCACATTTATCTACCTTACTTTTAAATGAAGCATGCTTTGTTGATAAGACAAGAGTTATATCTAAGCTCGGAAAAGCTAACGATACATGTTATAAACAAATATATGAAGATTTATTTGAGCTACTATTTGAAACCAAATCATATAATACTAAGCGATTGGAAAAGATAATTAAAAAATTAGAAGAAGAAAAAGATACTTTGCAAAAACAAATAAAATTTGATAAACAGTCTAGTTTAGAAGAAGTAGCTTCTGCAACTGAAAAAAAATAATAACAAAGTATTGACAAAATAAGAAAATGGGATTATAATGTGATTAACACATTAACAAATAATAAAAGTTTATATAGTGAGCAGAATGCTCAATCTAAATATCATAGAGGGCGGTATGCCTGACTAAAGGTTTCCTTATATTAAGGAAACCTTTAATATTTTTTGTAAGTGAATTTAGCTATGTATCTTAACTCGATAGGTAATTTTAAGAGAATGAAAATTCTTTATTTTATAAAAATTCACGTAAAATAGTTTCAGTAGCCATATTTAGAAGTGTAAGTGTTATGAGAGGACTATTTAAAGTATAAAAAAAGGGATGCTCTGGCATCCTTTTTTTATACTTTTCTCCTTTAGATAATTCACCTATCTGTTATGTTTTTTTTTTATGTAGTCTATAACTTTTGATATATTAGTATTCAATTGCTTAATATAAATTTCTCACCGTCTTTAATTTTGACTTATAATTTATATTTTCACGTAAAAACTATCTATTTATCATATCTTTTGCAAAATTGTAAAAGTGCTACACTTAGCATATCTTGCTTCTTTATAAATGTATGTTTATCACATATTGCTTCAAATCTTTCGAATGTATCCTTATAAACTTTTAAATATTTTACAACAACATCACCTTTTAAATCATTAGAAAATTCATTTATATTTATTTGCTCATTTAAAGTATTGCTTTCCAATTTCTCTTTTGCTATTTTACTTTTGTACCACTCTATCATATTAAATAAATCATCTTTTACACTTACAATCTGTTTAATACCAGTCATTTCATTGGTCATTGCTAGACCCTCGGAATTTTTATTACTTTCATAATATTTTGACCTATCCTTTGTCGTCTCTACTAACTTCTCACTTTTAGTTGTTATAATTTTAATAGTATCTGCTACTTTTTCTGCGACTACTTCTTCTACAAAATCATCATTTATATCGTATAAATAGGTTGAAGAATTATATTTTATTCCCCTTGCTTTTGTTTTTAATGTCTCACTAAAATCTTTTCTGCTAATTGAAAACTTACGAATAAATTTATCCGTTGCAATTTTATTTTCTTTCAACCTGTTTTTATTTTCAATTGTATTTTGATTTATTGCCCTTGCTATCTCAACTAAACTTAAATAGGATAAATTTAAAATTTTAGCATTACTCATAACTAACACCACCCGTTTTATTACTTTAGTAATTTTTTCTAAACACAAATAAATGTTAATGTTTTTTATTATTTTAATATATTACTAAAGTAATATTTCTATACATAATTGATTTTTCCTTTAAAACTAACTATATCCCTAAAATTATAAGTAGAAGTAATTTTATTGAAGCGTTCATATGTGGTATACCGTAGGCGAACGCCAACTAATAGCCTTGAAAGTTGCATTATATGGTGAATATACATATAAATTGTTCATATAATATATTTACTTTAAATGAACAATTCAATATAATTACATGTATTTTTCTATTTAGAACGCTTGAAAAATTTACCTTTAAAAAATCTAATAATACATTTTCATAGTTAACTATGAGTTTTGCATAGTCAAAAAAAATCTATTACGAGCTTTGCATACTGAAATATTAACTTGCAATATGCAACAATCCTTTAAAATATCACGTTTCTCTTTTTCTTAATATTAAGAAAAATTATATAAAAAATAAAGGAACAACTACAGTAGTTGTTTTATATGTTTTACTTCTTTTTGTTTTAAGTGTTTTGGGCAACCTTTAAGGCTAGTCATATCAATGCTTTCAAAAATCTAATACGAGCTTTCCATACCTAACTACGAGCTTTCCATACCTAATTACGAATACGAATAATGTATTGACTATTCGTAATAACATGGTAATATATTCTTAGGGGGTGATTATATGGATAAAAACTATCTAGTTACTAAATCAAATTATTTTATTATGAATAGTAGCTATGATCTAAGCTTAGAGGAACAAAAAATTATACTTACACTAGCTAGTATGGTTCAACCAACTGACGAAGAATTTAAGCCTTATAACTTTAAAATATCAGAATTTATGGAACTTGTAGGAGTTGAAGATAAATCAAAATATACAGAAATACCTAAAATAACTAAGGAGCTTATGAAAAAAGTTTTTGAGATTCAAGAAGGAAATACAATAATTCAAACAGCTTGGCTCAGTGGTGTTAGGTATGAAAAGGGTTCGGGAATGGTAACTTTAAAATTTAATCCCGATTTAAAACCTTATATGATAAAGTTAAATACTGTATTTACTCAATATAAACTAACAAATATTTTGAGTATGAGAAGTAAATATTCAATAAGAATGTATGAAATACTTAAAGCTAATGAATTTAAAAAACAAAATAATATAGAAATTGATATTTATGAATTAAGAAAATTGTTGAAAGCTGATAAAGTGTACCCTTTATATAATGATTTTAAAAGGTTTGTAATACAGAGAACTCAAAAGGAGTTAAAAAAATTAAGCGATATTAATTTTGACTTTGAAGAAATTAAGACAGGAAGAAAGGTTACAAGTTTAGAATTTTATATTCATGGCAATAAGTCCAATAATAAGGCCAAGGATGAAGTTTGTACCACTATAGAGGGCAAATGTACAATTAAAGAAGAAAAACGCTCTACAGAGCTTATAAGCATGGTTAAATCTATATTCGAAGAAGACATTACAGGATTACAAGCTAAATCTATATTAGATACTGCAAAAGGGGATATAAATATAATTAAAGAAAAGTATAAGTTAGCTGAAAATGCGTCTGAAATTGGTAGTGTAGTTGGTTGGATGCTTAAAGCTATCAAAGAAGATTATCAGTCACCTAAAGGAAAAATGAAAAAAAGTGAATTTAACAATTTTGACCAAAGGCCTTTTGATCCATCCTTAGAAGCTAAATTATTAGGGTGGGATAAGTCACAAGATGATGAAGTTGGTGAAGAGTACAATCAAGGTATTATTAATGTTTAGTATATTAATCAGACAAAAAAGTAGCCCCATTTGCCAATGTTAGCTACTAATTTTGTTCTGTAAGATTAGTGATACCAGTTATCTAAACTAAAAACAGGGTGTTTCTTGCACCCTGTTTTTATTATACCCATATTTTTTGTTTAAGGTTAACTATTATAATGTTCTAAAATATATGCAGAGTCGCCCTCAACTTCATACTCAAGTGTTATATGAGTAATATCACAATAACACCCACTATCTAAAACCATGACAACTTTATTTGGGTTTAGTTTTTGGAGCTTTTCTATAAGTTTTGATGTAGTCATTTGTCCTATATCTCCAACTATCTTATCTCCACCAATAGGGCTAAGTATGTATTCAATGGAATCTTCTCCATTCCAGGTGTTTTCAATAATATAATTATCGGCATTTTTATAATTTTCTCTCATGTATGATCTACAAAAATCTTTAATACTTCCGTTTTCCTCTTCAAATTTTGATTCATCTTCAAATCTAAAAGCAAAACTTTTTCCGGTTTGACTTATTTCTACGCCATTTGTTATTACACCAACCTCTTTTTGATTCTTTATATAAGCAATTGCAACGTCTAAATCTTGTCTATATAATTTTAACATTTCAACTTTTTTATGGTCACTAAATTGATCATCATATAAAATATCTTTAGTTGTTGCAACATAAAGAGCAATTATATATTTTCCGTTCTTGCCTTTCTTAGCCTCTGATAAATAAAAATTATTATCATTATGTTCTGTTTTTACTTCATACATAATTTTATTTCCCCCTTTTGTTTTATCTTTCAATTTCATCTTCCATGTTTTTGCCCTTGAAAGCCTTTGTAAGCTTTAAATCATCTTGAAGTTGTACAGACCTTTCAGTTCTTAAAGCACTATCCAAAGCTCTTAATACATCATTTAAAATATTTATTGAAGGAGTTAAAGTTGTTTTATCTATTTCAAGTTTTGGTTTTACTTCTTTTAAGTTAAATTCATGGGTGCTCTCCTGACTTCTTAAATCCACTTTATCTTTAACACCATATGTTTTAAGATTATCTACTGCATTGTCATAGTGCCATTTTTCACTTCTATGATCCTCTTGGAACTTAGCTTTACCAAATACCTTAGTATCCCATTTATCGTAAATATCCTTGTTACTATCCATAGTTTTAAGACATGCCTTTGCATTTAAAAGTCTTCTACCATTATTCTCAATATCCCTAAGCTCTTTATTTATATAATCAATTCTTTCACCTCTATTACGGTGAGTGGATCTGATCTCATCAATAGATACTGGTCTACCCATAAGCTCATTGGCTGTTTTAATAGCTTTCATATCGTTATATTTTAGATACTTAGCTTGTGGGAATTGTACTTTATATTCTTTATAAAATATTCTAAGTTCTTTATTTTGTAAGGCTTTAATACCTATCTTTATTGAATTTGAAGCCTGGTCTATTTCATGAATATTTGATTTTAATTTTTCACTACTCTTTTGCAGATCTTCAAGCTTCTTCTGATTAAGTTTTATATCAACATTACTCACATATCCATCACTTGTAAGATCAATATTAAATTTTTCAATATTAGATTTAAGAGTTTCAGCTCTATTTTTATCTTTGTACTTTCCAAACATATTTTTAGGAAGCTCTTTAAATTCATTTTCTGCCATTTTAAGCTTATCTAAATTATGATTAATGTTATTAATCCTTCTACCTACTGTCCTTACCTCAAAATCAATTTTAGAGAGTTCTAAAGTATTGTTTTGTCTGATAGTAATTAATCTTTTTAATGCTTTATTTGAATTTTCATAAGTTTGTGGCTCATTAAGAAGTTTTTCAACTTTTTGCACTGCTGCCTTTTCTTCCGGTTTAAGATTACTGTATTTTTGAGATCCATTTATTTTTTCCTTTTCTAACTTATCTTTAAGTTCTCGGTACTCCTGAAGAA
>NZ_JAENWL010000429.1 GCF_016650095.1 Clostridium sp.
CATTATCCCCCTTTTGAAGAGGAAGCTTAATATTGATTTTATATTGGTTAAAATAATAAATTTTGATTATTAATGGTATTATTATATAATATAGAAGAAAGTTGAAAATTAGTATATAAATTTAGAAATTGCACTGATTTGTAACAAGCTTTTAATAAAGGAGAAAATTATATGAATGAAACCATATTAATTGTAGATGATGAGGAAAGAATTAGAAATCTTGTGTCCATCTATTTAAGAAAAGAACAATATAATATTTTACAGGCTGAAAATGGCAGCGAAGCTATAAATATATTTAATAAAAATAAAGTTGATTTGATTATTTTAGATGTAATGATGCCTATTATGGATGGCTGGGACGTATGCAAAGAAATAAGAAAGACCTCCAATATACCTGTTATAATGCTTACAGCTAAATCTGAAGAGGATGACGAATTATTGGGGTTTGAATTAGGCACAGACAATTATATTACTAAACCCTTTGTTCCAAAGCTACTAGTTGCTAAAGTAAAAGCAATTATTAGGCGGACCTATAGCGCTGAGGTTGTTCTAAAGGAAGAAAACAGCTTTGATGGCCTTGTAGTTGATAACTTAAGCCATGAGGTTACTGTTGACAATATTGAAATTAATTTATCCCCAAAGGAATTTGAACTACTAAATTATTTTATACTTAATAAAAGAATCGTATTAAGTAGAGAAAAAATACTAGATGCTCTATGGGGTATTGATTATTTTGGTGATTTAAGAACTGTGGATACTGTTATAAAAAGGTTAAGAGAAAAACTAGCTGAAAAGTCTTACCTTATAGCAACCATAAGAGGGGCCGGTTATAAATTCGAGGTGAAAAATGAAAAGTAAAAAGAGCATTACAAGAAAGCTTTTCATAATAACTTCTTTAGTTTTTATAGTTTTTATATCTATTAATTTAATAGTTCAGTCTGCATTTTTTGGACAGTTTTATATAAAATGGAAAAAGAATGATCTTGAACAGAATCTAGTCAGATTCAAAAGTGAATATATTTTGCTCCAAAAGGCTGAAGATCAGATTAACTTGATTAGTTCTTTTGAAGAAAACAATAATTATAAAATAGTTATACGCGATAGGTTAGGAAATTTAAAATATCTTACAAAAACTGTTGATGAAAAAAAAGACTCTAAATCAGTTATAATTATAAATCAAATAATGTCTGATGAAATAGGAATTAGAGGTGGTATAACAAAATTTAAAAAAGAAGGAAAACCCTTGATTTTTATTACTAAAGAAAGCCGTGATATGGTAGTAAGTGTAGCTGGTGTAATATATGACGAAAAGAATGATGAAACTGTATATGCTTTTTCCTCATTACAACCAGTAAATGAAGCAGTTCAAGTTATAAAGGAATTTTACTTGTATTTCTACATAGGCGTATTACTTACCAGTCTACTTCTATCTTTACTATACTCAAATATGATTGCAAAACCACTTATAAAAATAACTAAAACGGCGTCTAAAATGGCTGATCTTGACTTTACAGAGAAATGTGTGGTTAAAAGTGAAGATGAAATAGGTGCACTAGCTACTTCATTGAATCTTCTATCAGAAAATTTAAATGAATCACTAACCTCACTTAAAGATGCTAACTCGCAATTAGAAAAAGATATTGAAAAAGAAAAAAAATTGACTGAGATGCGGAAAGACTTTGTGGCAGCGGTTTCTCATGAGCTTAAAACACCTATTACTCTTATAGAAGGGTACACTCTTGCTTTAAATGATGATGTTTTAGAAGGTGAAGAAAAACAATATTTCATAGATGTCATAATGGATGAGTCAAAGAGAATGAACAATTTAGTATCAGATATGTTAAATTTGTCTCAACTAGAATCAGGAAATTTCAAATTGGTTAAAGAAGAATTTTTTCTCCATGAACTCGTAAAACCAATTGCTAAGAAATTTTCAACGTTAATTAATGAGAAGAACATTAAACTTCGATTAAATTTAATAGAAAATATAAAGATAAATGCAGATTGGAACAGAATAGAACAGGTCATAACAAACTATATGACTAATGCAATTAGACATACTAATGCTGGTGGATCTATAGTAGTAACAATGATAAATAGTGAAGATACCATTTGTGTTGAAGTAGAAAATAGCGGAAGTAAAATAGATGATGCTGAAACAAACATGATATGGGATAACTTCTATAAAATTGATAAATCAAGGACTAGGAAGCTTGGAGGTACTGGGCTAGGTCTTTCAATAGTTAAAAATATAATATTACTTCATGATGGTACCTGTGGAGTAGAAAACACTGAAATGGGAGTTAAATTCTATTTCACTTTAACAAAACAAAAATGATTCAGTAATTACTGGATCATTTTTTTACAATATCCCTCATTGCATATAAGTTCATCACGACTTCCTAATAA
>NZ_JAENWL010000189.1 GCF_016650095.1 Clostridium sp.
ATAGAAAATAGAATAAACACATCCTTAAACAACACTTCCATACCTACTCCCTTGAGTACTATACCTCTTAAAATATTCAAGAAATAAGTAAGCGGTATAATACTCCCTAAAAGCTGAACTACTTTTGGCATTGACTCGGTTGGGAAAATGAAACCAGACAAAAGAATACTTGGAAGTAGCACTAGGAAACTAAGCTGCATTGCTTGAAGTTGGGTTTTTGCAGCAGTGGATATTAAAATACCTATAGCTAGTGCGCAAATAACAAATCCTAAGCCTAAAAATAATAACAGAGGCAAACTTCCCATAACGGGTACAGAGAACCAGCCGATACCTAATACTAGTGCAAAAATAAAATCCAAAAATCCAATGACAATGTAAGGTACAAGTTTTCCTAAAATTAATTCTGGAGCAGTTACTGGCGAAACCATTAACTGCTCTATAGTTCCTCGTTCCCTTTCTCTAACTAATGCGAAGGCTGTTAATAGTATAGTTATATTTTGCATTACGAGTCCCACAAGACCCGGAATTACAAAGTTTTGGTTCCTTAAACTTGGGTTATAGAGTACTCTTGTATTAACCTCTACTCCTCCGATAGTGGCTTTACTTGGATACTTTTCCATGCTATCACTCCAAAACTTAAGACCATACCTTTCCCCAGTTAAAACCCCACTGCTAAACACAGTTCTAGCAGTAGTTGGATCTGAACCATCTATTAGAAATTGTACTGCCGGTTTTTCCCCTTCTAGTATCTTATTACTATAATCTGGAGGAATTATTATAGCTGCATGAACGAGTCCACTATCCATTTTACCCTGAATTTTTTCTATGTTATTTTCTTCACTTGTTATATTAAAATATCCTGTATTTTCGAAACTTTTTATAAATTCTCTACTCTCTTTAGTATGATTTTGATCTAAAACTACTGTAGATATATTATCCAGCTCTGTAGTTACAGCATATCCAAAAAGTACCATCATAACTATAGGCATCATAATTGCAATTCCGAAACTAGCTTTATCTCTTTTAATTTGTATAAATTCCTTTTTAACTATTGAAACAAATCGTTGCATATTCATAGCTTATTACTCCTCTCCTAGAGCAAATTTAACATCTTCAAAGGAGCTTTCAATTTTTTCATTGCTCTCTCTTTCAACGTATTTTATAAAGACATCCTCTAAATTATTGACCCCTTCTTTTTCTATTAGTTCCTTTGGTGTACCACTGGCAATGATTCTACTATTAAAAATAAAGCTTAACATATCACAACTGGCTGCCTCATCCATGTAGTGTGTTGTAACGAGCACTGTAATCCCCTGCTTTGCAAGTGAAGAGATTATTTGCCAAAACACCCTTCTTGAAACTGGATCAACTCCAGCTGTAGGCTCATCTAAAACCAAGAGTTTAGGTTTATGAATAAGTGCACAGCCTAGAGCAAGACGCTGTTTCCAACCTCCCGAAAGATTTTTAGTCATATTTTTTTCACGCCCTACAAGACCTGCCATCTTTATTAT
Source organism: Clostridium sp. (assembly GCF_016650095.1). GTDB lineage: Bacteria > Bacillota > Clostridia > Clostridiales > Clostridiaceae > Clostridium_AD. The sequence goes on from NZ_JAENWL010000189.1 coordinate 1,512, forward strand.
TCCTTTTTTTCTATCATCTCTTTCTTTTTTACTTAGACCGTATATTCCTGCATAAAAATCTAGATTTTCATTCACGGTTAAATCCTCATATAAGCTGAATTTTTGAGACATATAACCTATGTTTTGTTTTATTTTTTCTCCATCTTTAAAAACATCGTACCCTAAAACCTTAGCATTTCCACTAGTTGGAGTTAAAACCCCACAGAGCATTCTAATAGTAGTGGATTTACCCGAACCATTAGGTCCTAAAAACCCAAATATTTTTCCCTTGGGTATATTAAAGCTAACATTACTAACAGCAGCAAACTCTCCAAATTTTTTTGTAAGATTATTTACTTCAACTGCCATATCCATTTTAAACACCAGCTTTCAATAAAACGTCTACCATCATCCCTGGCACAATGTTTTCATTGTCTACTAGTGAAATTTTAACTTGAAACACAGTCTTTTCTTTCTCTGATTTTGTTTCCGTATTTTTAGGCGTAAACTCTGACACCGGTGATATAAAAGTTATTTTCCCTTTGCCTATTTCCTTATAGTTATAATAAATACCTAACTCTTGTCCGAGTTTAATTTGATTTCTTTTTGATTCCTCAACAAATATTTCTGCAAACTTTTCCTTATTATTTATTACCTTGGAAATATTCATTCCTGGCGTTACCATTTCGCCTCTGTTTACAAAAATTTCTGTAATTACACCATTAAATTCACTCTTTATATCAGTCTTATCTATTTGAAGTTGAGCTAAATCAACAGAATTTTGTGATGCCTCAATCCCATTATCAGCTTGCTTTATCATATTATCCTTAGCATTACTAGGTAATGCCTCCTTTTTAAGCTTTGCAAAATTTAAACCTATTTCAGCTTGTTTCTTTTGTAGTTCATAAAGCTTTGTTTCAATCTTGGCAATCTTTTGTCCTTGCTTAACTTCTTGTCCTTGTACTAAATTTATAAGGCTTAGCTTGCCACCTATTTCTGTTGAGATATTGTAGCTATCACACTCTACAGTTGCGGTATATCTATTATCCTCTCCTCCTTTAGATGAATTACATCCTGTAAAGATGAAAATCGCTAATAAACTCATCAATGTCAAACTGATTTTTCTCATTTTATTTCTCCTTCTGAATTTTATTTACCGCAAGTCCATTTAAAAATAACTCTATTATTTGATCCACTTCTTGCTCATTTTGAATTTGTTTGTTTGTACCCATAAATTTCTTTTGAATTATATAAGCCATAAAAGTACCTAGTAAGGCTCTGCTAACCACTATTGAATCAAAGTTTTTAAATCGCCCCTTTAAAATTCCACTTTCAATAAATTCTCCTAATACATCCTTACCCTTAAATACTATATTTTTAACAAAGATTTCTCTTATATCCTCGTGAAACTGAATTTCAGTAATAATAACTTGTATAATATCCCAATATCTATTGAACACTTTCATCCTATCCATAAGCAATATTTTTAATATATCCTTATCATCTTTGTCTTTATTTTCATTTAAAATTTCTCCAACAGGATTTGCTATAAGTTCCTCACCCATAACCTCAATAAGTTTACTCATAACTTTAGCTAAAATCTGTTTTTTTGTTTTATAGTACCTAAAAACTGTTCCCTCAGCTACACCCGCCCCTTTTGCAATTTCACTAGTAGTTGTTGCACTAAAACCCTTTTTCGAAAAGAGCTTTATTGCAGATTCAAGTATCTTTTCTTCTTTGCTTTCTCTAACCATTTCTCTTCTTCCTTCCATCATAATATATAATGAGTGATTACTCACTTATTATATTCCATCAAATCTTCTATGTAAAGATAAAACTTCAGTAGAACTACAAATTCCCTTCTGAACTAATCAAGAACTTTTTCTTTAATGAGCTTGATTGTCCGTAATATTCCTCTACTCTTAGTTAATAGAACCCCCCAAACACTTAATTACTTAAGAGTTTGGGGGGTTCTAATGTTTTTAATATTTTCAATTTTCCTTCATTGTTATTTATCTTAGAACTGCCCTTTCCTGAGTAGCTTTTCAAATTCCTCTGGTAATACTGGGGGACTATAATAATACCCTTGAATTTGGTCGCATTTATTTTTTCTTAAAAAATCAATTTGTTTCTGGGTTTCTGCACCCTCAGCTATAACTATAATGTCTAAACTCTTAGATAAGTTTATAATTGTTTTTGCAATGGTACCGTCATCACTTTCGGGATAGTCTTTAACGAATTCCCTATCTATCTTTATCTTATCGAATTTAAATTTTCTTAAATAACTCAATGAAGAATATCCTGTACCAAAATCATCCATTGCAAGTCTTACCCCTATATTATTAATATTATCTAGCTGTGCCATTAAATTAGGATCATTATCAAGAAGTAAGCCCTCGGTAATCTCTATTTCTAATGATTCACCTTTTGAATCATGCTTCTGTAACATCTCCTGTATAATTTTAAAAACATCTACTCTTTTGAATTGCACAGGAGAAATATTTACTGACATTAAAATAGGTTTAAGGTTTTGCTCTCGCCACATTTTGTTTTGTCTTAAAGCCTCATCTAAAACCCATTCCCCTATCGGTAGTATAAGTCCTGTTTCTTCTGCAATCGGAATAAATCTAACAGGTGATATATTCCCAAATTCTGGGCTTTCCCATCTTATTAAAGCCTCTGCTCCCACTATTTCACCAGATTCCAAATCCACTTGAGGCTGATAAGTTAAGTATATTTCACCTAATTGTAATGCTCCTCTTAGTAGTTGTTTCATTTTGATATTTTCTAGATATTTATACTTTAAATCAGTGTTATAAAACTTCACGTTACTTTCAGCTTCCTCCGCTGCATATGCCTTTGCTACATTAGCATTTTCAATTAACATTTCTATACTTTCTGAATAATCATCATAACTTGCAACTCCAATAGCTAATTGAACCTGTATTTCTATGTCTTCTATTATAAAAGGATTTTTGAATTCATTTAAGACATTATTAACAAATTCCAATATAATTTTATCATCTTTATTACTTTCTAAAAGAATCATAAATTCATTTTTTCCTGGAGAACCTATAATAAATTTATCCTCCATATGATTTTTTATTCTTTTTAGCGTAGTTATTATTAAATAATCGGCTTTTTTTAAACCTAATCCATTCTTTACAATGTCGTAATTTGTAATTGTTAATGATATCAAAGTATACTTATAATCCACTCTAATAGAGTTTCCACTAATTTCTTCATGGATTAATTGTTTCATTAGGGATAAATTAGGCAGTGACGTAAGCTGATCATAATTTTTTAAAATATTAATACTTTCTTCTTTTTCTTTTAATAAAGTTAAATCTTCGAAAATACCTACATATTGTATTTCCTTATCATTATCACCTTTTATTGCGACTATACTTAACCATTTAGAATAAAGTTTTCCACTTTTCTTTCTGTCCCAGATTTCACCTTTCCAATTCCCATATGTTACTATAGCTTCCCACATATTTTTATAGAATTCCCTGTCATGCTTTCCTGATTTAAAAGCAGAGGTTTTTACATTTAAAACTTCTTCTTCTTTATACCCAGTAATATTCATAAAAGCTTTATTTACATATATAATACGAGTTTCTGCGTCTGTAATTAATATAGCTTCCTTTGAATTATCAAAAACATTACCTGCTGCCTTTACTCTTTTTAAAGTTTCTTGCCTTTTTAAAATTATATAAGTAACCATGATAGAACATAATAGTATGATTATAAGGAATATATAACCCATTCCTAAAAAGCCATTAGCCCTTAAACTCTTTATAAAACTAAATTCCTCCCTAGGATAGCTAATGATAGTCTTCCAGTATGTGTACCCTATGCTCTGCGTGAAGTTAGTGTCCTTTTCTTCTCTAATATAAGAAAGTGGATATACTGTATCATAGTAAGATATGTTTTTTTTATTTTCTAGATGTCCGGATTCATTGTGACTTATAATATCCCACATATCTTTATTTTCACTTTTAAAGGAAATGCTATTTTTTTTATTATACATAAAATTCCAATTGTTTTTTCCATCTATACTTCTTAGAAAGTACCCTTCTGAATTTAATAATTCAATACTAAAATTGCTATTTTGTTTAATGTTCTCATCAATTATATCTAATACATTTTTACCTAAATAGTTAAAAATCAATACACCAAACTTTTCACCATTACCTTTTAATATGGGCACGCCAAAACGTATAGTTGGTTTAATAGGATCCTCAATTTTCCCGTTTTCAGTATTTAAATTAAATTGTGAAATATATATTTCTTCGGGTTTCAAATTTGATATCCCCTTAAAATAATCCTTATCACTTTTATTTTGAAGTTGTTTTTCGGAAGCTATATATGCATTCCCATCATTATAATTTACTCTAGCTATCTCCATGCCATTTATATTTATCAGTCTCAACTGATCGTAAATTGTTTTATTTTTACTAAATCTCATAAACAATTTATTTACCTCAGTAAGCGTCTGATTTGTAGGATTATTAACATAATCATTAAGTGCGGCTGAATCCTTTATAACTTTCAAATCTGAGGTTACAGAGTTAAAAATAGTTTGGATATTTAATTTATTAATTTTCCCTATGGTAATTTCTCTCTCCATAAGTATTTGCTTGTCCTTTTGAATTTGCCAATTATTAACCAAAAACAATGCCGATATTAAAATTATCAGTAGTGGCAAAAATATAATAGCAAAATACTTCAATGAATTTATTTTTAAATACCAAGCTTTACTTTTCTTTTTAATCATTTAGTCCCCTCCTTAATGATTAGTATACTATATCACAATAATCATTATACTATATTTTCCACTCGTGGGAACATTTAATATAATTCTCTACAAAAAAAAGCTAGATGAATATATGATTAATAAAAAAAATTAACCTTACAGGATTCATCCTATAAGGTTAATAATAATCTTTTTATTATCTTCTAAATCCTCTGTCGTTTTGTTGTTTTCTTGCTCTTCTGCAATCAACACATCTTTGAGGCTCATTTTCGAATCCTTTTTCTTTGTAGAATTCTTGTTCTCCTTCAGTGAATACGAAGTCTTTAGAACAGTCTTTACAAACTAAAGTTTTATCTGCCATTTTAAACATTCCTCCTTTTTCTAAATATTAAGATCTAACAACCGATTAACAATTATATTCTAAAAAGAGGATATGTTGTTATCTAGTTTAATCTCAGTCTCAACTGCAATTAAACAGTTAGTACAGATGTATGTTAGCATATACATTAGTAAAACGCAATATATTTTTCATTATTTTTTAACAATTATTCTCAATTATTCTCTTGATTTATTATCAAATTTCCTATCTTCTTATTAATTCTAGTTCTTTATATATACATACTGTTTATCCTTTTAATTTTGTAAGCTGATTTCTATCTTCCATTTGAGG
>NZ_JAENWL010000287.1 GCF_016650095.1 Clostridium sp.
CATTTGCAAATTCTTTGACTGCATTGTACGGATTCCCATGTGATGCTATTATTACGGAATCAACTTGTAAGTCACTGGGAAAAACAGATGAAGAAGTGGACTACTTAATGAGCAAAATGTTTCCATCTATGATCGTCGGTGGATTTACTTCTGTTACAATTACATCTGTATTTGTGGCAAGTGCTTTTGCATTGATGATCTTGAAGTTTTAGTAATTTTAAAGCAAGGAAGAACTGGATAAAATTAAAGTTGTAGCTGGCTTCTCTATAGTTACGATAGCATCCGTTATTATAGCAGGTATATTTGTAAAATTATTATAATCACTATAAATATGTAGGAGGTACTAGCATTTGTTAATTAGAGAACTATCAAATAAATACAATCAAAAGGTTATTGAATTGAGAAGAGAATTTCATAAATATCCAGAAGCAAGTTTATATGAATATAAAACAATTGATAGAATAGGTCAGGAATTAGATAAGCTAGGAATATCATACAAAAAAGTTGCAGATACAGGTATTATTGCAGAAATAAAAGGGAATAATCCAGGTAAAACAGTTGCTTTAAGAGCTGACATCGATGCACTAGAAGTTAAAGAATTAAATAATTGTGAATATAAATCTAAAAATGAAGGGTTCATGCATGCATGTGGGCATGATTGTCATATATCCATGCTCTTAGGTGCTGCTATGATCCTGAGCGAAATCAAAAATGAAATTAATGGTACTGTAAGGCTACTTTTCCAACCAGCAGAAGAAGTAGTTGAAGGAGCTAAAAAAATGATAGCTTGCGGAGCACTCGATGGTGTAGATGGAGTTTTTGGAATTCACGTTTGGAGTGATATAGAACATGGCTTTGTGTGTATCCAAGAAGGACCACTTATGGCTTCCGTAGATTTATTTACAATTAAAGTACATGGAAAGGGTGGCCATGGTTCGGCCCCTCATCAAGGAGTTGACGCAGTTATTGCATCTTCAGCAATTGCTATGAACCTTCAATCCATAGTAAGTAGGGAATTAAGTCCTCTTGATATTGCAGTAGTAAGTATTGGAACTCTTAATGTAGGCACAAGATTTAATATTATTGCGAGTGAAGGGATTTTAAATGGAACCACAAGAAGTTTTGATCCGAATGTTAGGGAAAAATTTCCTGGAATGATTGAGCGAATTTCTAGTGACACAGCATCAGCGTATAGAGCTGAAGCTGAGGTAGAATATACCTTTGGCACACCCGGGGTAATTAATGATGTAAATTGCTCTAAAATAGCAGAAAAATCATTAGGCGAAATAGGAGCTAAGTCCATTATTATTGAAAAAATCACAGGTGGAGAAGATTTTGCAGAGTACCTAGGAAGAGTTCCTGGTATAATTGCTCTTGTTGGAGTGAGAAATGAAGCTAAAGGTGCTTGTTATCCTCAGCATCACCCAATGTATACTGTAGATGAAGATTCACTTGAAATAGGTACAGCATTATATGCACAATATGCTAAGGATTTCTTAAATAGTTGAATTATTTTCTTGTAAGTTGCTGTATTAATAAAAATAGTTAGTGGTAGATTATTGAGGGCAATAGCTCTCTTTTTCTATTTGATTTTTTCAATAATTTCAACATTTTACTTTATGGTATAATGTTCATAAATAAAGCACCAAAGGGTTCAGTTACTAAAGAATTTTTTTAAGAATGCAATTCAAAAATATTTGGGGGGTAATACATTTGTCAGTTAGAGAGATATCAAATAAATACAAGCAAAAGGTTATTAATTTAAGAAGAGAATTCCACAAATACCCAGAAGCAAGTTTACAAGAGTATAGAACAATTGAGAGAATAGGAAGAGAATTAGATAAGATGGGAGTATCATACAAGAATGTTGCAGATACAGGGATTATTGCAGAAATAAAAGGTAATAATCCTGGTAAAATTGTTGCTTTGAGGGCTGACATTGATGCATTATCGGTTAAGGAATTAACTAAGTGTGGGTATAAATCTGAAAATGAAGGGTTCATGCATGCATGTGGACATGATTGCCATATATCCATGCTACTAGGGGCTGCAATGATACTTAGCGAAATGAAAAATGAAATTAATGGTACTGTAAGGTTACTATTTCAGCCAGCAGAAGAAGTAGCGCAGGGAGCTAAAAAAATGATAGAAGTTGGAGCTCTTGATGGTGTAGATGGAGTTTTTGGAATTCACGTATGGAGTGACATAGAACATGGATTTGTATGTGTTCAAGAAGGACCACTTATGGCTTCAGCAGATTTATTTAAAATTAACGTACACGGAAAGGGTGGTCATGGGTCTGCACCACATCAAGGAGTTGATGCAGTTGTTGCCTCTTCAGCAATTGTTATGAACCTTCAATCAATAATAAGTAGGGAATTAAGTCCTCTAGAACCTGCTGTTGTAAGTATTGGTTCTCTTAATGTAGGCACAAGATTTAATATTATTGCGAGTGAAGGAACTTTAAACGGAACCACAAGAAGCTTTAATCCTGATGTTAGGGATAAATTTCCTGAAATGATTAAGCGTATTGCAAAGGAAACAGCATCTGCATATAGAGCAGAGGCTGAGTTAGAATATACCTTTGCCACACCTGTTGTAATCAATGATGTAAATTGTTCGAAAATAGCAGAAAAGGCCTTAGATAAAATAGGCGCGAGGTCTATTATAATTGAAAAAACTACCGTAGGAGAAGATTTCGCAGAGTACTTAAATAGAGTACCTGGTTTAATTGCTTTTGTTGGAGTCAGGAATGAAGCTAAAGGTGCTTGTTATCCTCAGCATCACCCAATGTATACAGTAGATGAAGATTCACTTGAAATAGGTACTTCACTATATGCACAATATGCTATAGATTTTTTGAACAACTAAATTACATCATCAGAACAAAAATGTTTATCCCGTTTATTGTGTAGAAAAAATAAAGATTGTATGCACTTGAAATTAGTTAATAAACCTGTTAAAATAAAAATAATAATTTACAATTAAATAGTTCGGATGATTGTAGCAGGAGAGTATAGAGGATCTATACACCGAAGAAGTAAATCTTTCAGGTACCATATGGAGATGACTGTTATAGGACGAGCCCTTGGAGAGACTCAATTTGAGCACCGAAGGAGAAAGTATGTCTTCACTAATTAAATTAGTGGAAATTTATGAAACTCTCAGGTAAAAGGACAAGGGATAATATTGATTTCAAGGGTCGAATATTATCTATTCGGCTTTTTTTTGTGATTTAAAAGAGGGAGGAATTAGAATGAAGGCTGTTTTAACTGTAATTGGAAAAGACAAAGTAGGTATCATTGCAAATGTGAGCAACTTACTATCTGAAAAAAATGCTAATATTTTAGATATTAATCAAACTATTATGGATGGTTTTTTTACTATGGTAATGCTGGTGGAATTATCTAATATTAATATTTCTATAAAGGAACTAAACGAGAGATTAATGGAAAAAGGTAAAATTTTAAAGGTTTCAATAAGAATGCAGCATGAGGATGTATTTAATTCAATGCATCTCGTATAGGAGGTAGAAAATGAATATTAATCAAATAATGGAAACGGTAAGAATGTTAGATGATGAAAAGTTAGATATCAGAACACTTACTATGGGGATATCTCTTATGGATTGTTGTGACTCCGATGGTAAGAGAGCAAGAGCAAGGATTTATGAGAAGATTATGAGACTTGCTGGAAACCTTGTTAAAGTAGGAGAAGATTTAGCACTAGAATATGGAGTTCCAATAATTAACAAAAGAATTTCAGTTACACCAATTTCTTTAATCGCAGGAGCATCACAAGACGAAAATTACGTAGAGTATGCCATAATGTTAGATAAAATTGCAAGAGAACTCGGAGTTAACTTTATTGGAGGATTTACAGCCTTAATTCATAAAGGATATACTACCGGCGACCATAGACTAATATCATCTATTCCTGAAGCTATGAGGGTTACAGAAAGAGTGTGTTCATCTGTTAGTGTTGCAAGTTCTAAGGCTGGAATTAATATGGATGGAGTTCGCGAAATGGGTCAAATTATTAAGGAAACTGCAAGATTAACAGCAGATAGAGATGGACTTGGTTGCGCAAAACTTGTAGTTTTTGCAAATGCAGTTGAGGATAATCCGTTTATGGCAGGAGCTTTTCATGGAGTTGGGGAGCCAGAGTGTACCTTAAATGTAGGAATAAGTGGGCCAGGAACAGTGAAAGTTGCACTTGAAAAAGTAAGAGGTGCTGATTTTGGAGTTGTAGCTGAAGTAATTAAGAAAACCGCTTTTAAGATAACAAGAATGGGTCAATTAGTTGGAATAGAAGCTGCAAAACGATTAAATGTACCTTTTGGTATAGTAGATTTATCATTGGCACCAACACCTGCAGTGGGTGATAGTGTTGCTAGAATATTTGAAGAAATGGGACTTGAACTGTGTGGAACTCATGGAACAACTTGTGCACTCGCCATGTTAAATGATGCGGTTAAAAAAGGTGGAATAATGGCATCTGGATCTGTTGGGGGACTCAGTGGTGCATTTATACCTGTAAGCGAAGATGAAGGAATGATTGAAGCCGTAGAAAGAGGAGCTTTAAACATTGAGAAACTTGAAGCTATGACATGTGTATGTTCAGTAGGACTTGATATGATAGCTATTCCAGGGGACACACCAGCAGAAACGATTTCAGCAATTATTGCAGATGAGTGTGCAATTGGAATGATTAATAATAAAACTACTGCAACAAGGCTTATACCCGCACCAGGTAAAAAAGTTGGAGATACGGTAGAATTTGGGGGGCTTTTAGGACACGCACCTGTTATGAAGGTAAGTGAGTTCTCAAGTGTAGACTTTATAAATCGTGGTGGAAGGATTCCAGCACCTATACATAGTTTTAAGAATTAG
>NZ_JAENWL010000164.1 GCF_016650095.1 Clostridium sp.
AAAGTAGTTGTCCGTCCTAGAGACATTGCAGCGCCATTGTTTTCTTTTATTCCTGCAAGATATCCAAAATAAACTGCTTGTACAGCCTCTTGTGCGGTGGTAGATGGTTTTGAAATATCAATACCATATTTTGAAACCATGGTTTTTATTTCACCAAGCGCTCTTATTTGCATACTTATTTCTTCTCTATGTCTTATTAAATCATCAGAGGCAAATCCTGTGAACTCATTTAAATCTTTTTTCTTTTGTGCAACTAAAAAATCCATACCATAAAGAGCAATTCTTCTATAGTCTCCTATTACGCGTCCACGACCATATGCATCTGGAAGACCAGTGAGGAGGCCTACAGTTCTTGCAACTTTAGTAGAGGCAGTGTATGCATCAAAAACTCCTTCATTATGAGTTTTTCTATATTTAGGGAAGTATTCTTGTATATCCTTGTTTAATTTGTACCCATAAGCCTCTAATGATTGCTTTACCATTCTGAAACCGCCGAATGGGTTTACTATTCTTTTTAATGGGGCATCTGTTTGTAATCCAACAATTACTTCATTTTCTTTATCTATATATCCAGGGCCAAAATTATCTATTCCTGCAATTGCATTAGTTTCTATATCAATAATACCTTTTTTAATTTCTTCTATAATAAGTGAATTAGCTTTATCCCAAACCTTATTAGTCTTATCAGTTTTTCCTACTAAAAAATTATCATCACCTTCGTATAAGGTATAATTTTTTTGGATAAAATCTTTTACGTCAATTTGTTCTTTCCATTGGTCTCCTATGAATCCTTTCCATTGTTCAAACATTTCATTTCCTCCTTTAAGTATATTCATACAATATTTAGTAGATACTAGCGTTAACTAAAATATAATTTGTCGATATAATATATTGTAATATTAAAATTGAAACAGTTCAAGTGTTTATAAATAAGTTTGAAAATTAAGAATATTAAATAAGTTATAAAACCATTGATATGAAAGCAATTGGTGAAAAATAAAATCAAATAAAAAAAATGTAACAGAACAGTTTTAAAATGAAACAGTTTGGATTGTAGTGCTTATAATATAGAATAAAATTAAAAATTTAGATTTGCAGCACTTCGTATGAAGCTAATATTTAAGAAAGGTGATGCATAGCATCTTGCGTAAGGCATCTTTTAGAAAGTGATATTATTTTCATTTATAATAAGGTATAATGATATTGAATAATGGATTATTTATAATGGAGGTAGATGGTATGAGCAAACCTAGCATATTTAGCAAGCATTATGAGAAAGAAGTTAAAAAACGAAGAAAGAAAATATTTTTATTAATTATCTTACCTATAATAGGGTTGATCATATTTTTATTTACAGATTTTAATGCTTTATTCGATAAAGGTATAAGCATGAAAGAAGGTATAAATAATATCCTAGTAAATAAATCAAAAGAAAATACAAAAGTTGAAGAAGACAAGGCAGGAGAAGTACAAAAAAAGCAAGAAGAAATTGTTAAATCACAGACGGATACTGAAAAGTCCCAAGAAGTGCAAGAAGACACCACTTTAAAGGTGAAGGATGCTTTGAAAAATGAAATATTTCTTGTTTCATTGTCTGATGGTCAAAAAGTTAGTGTTGAATATAATGTGAATGGAACAGAAAAAAAAATTACGGGTGTAAAAGATGCTAAAAATATATCATATGATATAAGTCCAAGTAAAAAATCAATAGTTATTCAGAGCACAATGAATCAGGATATATTATATTTTGATATAAACAAAACTAGCAAGGATATTACAAAAAAACAACATACATCTAGTAGAGGTGATGTTATTTTAAAAGATAGCCAGCTTAAAAATAATCCGAATTACATTTGGTCAATTACACCTAAGTTTATTGATGAGGATAATATTGTATATGTTAGTGAATTACCTTGGATGAATAGCAAGGCTGTACAATATATATGGAAGATGAATTTGAAAAATAATGATCAAACACAAGTAAAATCGGCATCTGGTAAAAAAGTTATTTTTAAAAATATAACTTCGAAAGGTCTCGAGACAATAATAGATGGAAATGTAGTGTACATAACTACATCCGGTGAAGTAATAAAGTAGGAAAAATATTAATAGATTATATCAATGCTAAAATTGGGTTGTAAATTTTAGAGAATTTAGTTATAATCATAGTATTAGACTATAGAAGCTAACAAGCTTGATAATATTTGTAAATACCTTGAAAACTATGGTATAATGTATAAGTTAACAAGCATTTGTGGTTATTAGGAGGAGAAATATAATGAACGTTAAAATGGAAAAATTAGAAAAGAATATTATTAAATTGGAGATAACTGTTGAAGCAACGAGGTTTAATGTAGCTTTGAAGAAATCTTCTGTAAAAAACTCGAAAACTATAAACATACCTGGATTTAGAAAAGGTAAGGCACCAATGTCCATAATAAAGAAAATGTATGGTGAAGGTGTTTTCTTTGAAGATGCTATAAATTTCTGTTGTGATGATACATATCCAGAAGCTTTAAAAGAACATGACATAAGTCCTTTGGATTATCCTAAGATTGATATTATTGAAATAGGCGAAGGAAAAGACTTTGTATATACTGCGTCTGTTGAAGTAGCTCCAGAAGTTAAAATTGGAGAATATAAAGGATTAGAAGCTAAGAAAGTTGAATATAATGTAACAGATGATGAAGTTGAAAATCAACTAAAAGGCATGCAAGAAAAAAATGCTAGAATTGAAGAAAAGGTTGATGGCGCTGTTGCAATGGGTAATATAACAGTTATAGATTTTAAAGGATTTATTGAAGGCGCTGCTTTTGAGGGTGGAGAGGGAACTGACTTTGAACTTGAAATAGGTTCAGGATCATTTATTGATACCTTTGAAGAACAATTAGTTGGCTTAAAAGCTGGAGAAACAAAAGAAGTTAAAGTTAATTTCCCAGAAGCATATGGAAGAGAAGACTTAAATGGAAAACTTGCAACTTTTAATGTAACTATTAAAAGCATGAAGGAAAAAGAATTACCAGCTATTGATGATGAATTTGCTAAAGAAGTATCAGAATTTGATACTTTAGAAGAATTAAGAAATGACATTAAAAAAGCACTTGAAAAATCAAGTGAAGATAGAGAAAAGAAAGAATTTGAAGAAGCAGTAATAGATGCAGTTTGTTCTAATGTTCTATTGGACATTCCAGAAATTATGATAAAAAGAGAAACTGACATTATGTTAAAAGATTTAGAAATGAAATTAAAACAACAAGGGTTAGATCTTGAATCATATTATCAGTATACTAACAATACTGAAGTAAAAGTTAGAGAATTCATGAAAGAAGCAGCTGAAAAGAGAGTTAAAACTGATTTAGTAATAACAGAAATAGCGAAAATAGAAAAAGTTGAAGCTAGTGATGAAGAAATGCTTGCAAAAGCTAAACAAGTTGCTACGCAATACGGAGATAAAGATATAGATAAAACAGCAGATTTAATTCTGCAAGCGCAAAAACAATATCTTAAAATTGATGTTGTAAATGAAAAAGTAATAAAAATGTTAGTTGATAGTGCTAAAGTAACTGCATAATATATATTAGAACTAATTGTCAGTTTGGCAATTAGTTTTAAATATATGATAAAACTATATGGTTAAAAAATGATTATTTGGATAGAATTAAGTAGTAGATTACCTTTGAAGTAATTCTATTATAGTAGAGGAGGGAATTATATGAGTTTGGTGCCAATGGTTGTTGAACAAACGAATAGGGGAGAAAGATCCTATGATATTTATTCAAGACTGCTAAAAGAAAGAATAATTTTTCTAGGAGAAGAGGTAAATGATGTAACTGCTAGTTTAGTTGTTGCTCAGTTATTGTATTTAGAGTCTGAAGACCCTGATAAAGATATTTATTTATATATAAATAGTCCAGGTGGATCAATTACATCAGGTATGGCTATTTTTGACACAATGCAATTGATAAAGCCACAAGTTTCCACTATTTGTACAGGTATGGCGGCATCCATGGGAGCTTTTTTATTAGCAGCTGGAGAAAAGGGAAAAAGATTTGCATTGCCTAACAGTGAAATTCTGATACATCAACCTTTAGGAGGATTCCAAGGTCAAGCAACTGATATTGATATTCACGCAAAACGAATCCTTAGAACTAAAGATACATTAAATAAAATATTGTGTGAAAGAACCGGCCAAACAATGGAGAAAATTCAACATGATGTTGAAAGAGATTACTTTATGAGTTCACAAGAAGCCATGGAGTATGGATTGATAGATGAAGTTATAACTAAAAGGAAATAACTTTAAATGAAATATAGTAAATAGAGGTGAAAATATGACAAAGTTTGATGAGAAAAAACAACTTAAATGTTCTTTCTGTGGTAAAACCCAAGACCAAGTTAGAAGATTAATTGCAGGACCTGGAGTATATATATGTGATGAGTGTATAGAATTATGCTCTGAAATAATTGTAGATGAATTTCAGGGGGATGTTGAGCTAGATTTAGGGGCATTGCCAAAACCTGCAGAAATAAAAAAATATATAGATGATTACGTAGTTGGACAAAATACAGCCAAAAAATCTTTGGCAGTAGCAGTATATAATCATTATAAACGGGTAAATTCAAATGTTAATGAGGGTGATGTAGAACTTCAAAAAAGTAATATATTGTTACTTGGACCTACAGGTTGTGGTAAAACATTGCTCGCTCAAACCTTGGCAAAATATTTAAATGTACCTTTTGCTATTGCAGATGCAACTACACTTACTGAAGCAGGATATGTAGGGGAAGATGTAGAAAACATCCTACTTAAATTAATACAAAATGCTGACTATGATGTAGAAAAGGCAGAAAAGGGTATTATATATATAGATGAAATAGACAAGGTTGCTAGAAAATCTGAAAATCCTTCTATAACTAGGGATGTATCTGGAGAAGGCGTTCAACAGGCGTTACTTAAAATATTAGAAGGTACTACAGCATCAGTTCCACCACAAGGTGGTAGGAAACATCCTCACCAAGAATTCATTCAAATAAATACAGCTAATATTTTATTTATTTGTGGAGGTGCATTTGATGGCCTTGATAAAATTATAGAAAAAAGAACTAGAACTACGTCAGTTGGTTTTGGAGCTGAAATAAGATCTAAAGAAAAAACAGATGTAGGGGAGTTACTTAAGTCTATAATGCCTGGAGATTTATTAAAGTTTGGATTAATTCCGGAATTTGTAGGAAGGCTTCCTATAGTAGTTACTCTTGAAGCTTTAGATGAAGTAGCATTAGTTAGTATACTTAGTGAACCTAAAAATGCGCTCATAAAACAATATAAGAAATTATTTGAGATGGATAACGTAGAATTAGAGTTCGAAGAACCAGCCTTAAAAGCTATAGCTAAAGAAGCTATTAAAAGAAAAACTGGAGCTAGAGGACTTAGATCTATCATAGAAGATACTATGAAGGAAATTATGTTTGATATTCCATCTAATGAACAAGTAACTAAAGTAATAGTTACTGAAGAAACTATTAGAACTAGAACTCCACAATTAGTTTTAGCTGAAAGTGGGAAAAGAGAAAAATTGAAGATTGCAACAAAAGTTAAAACAAAAAAAGGTATAGAGACAGCATAGTAAGTTTAAAATTAAAGATTCATTAAAGAGGCAGATTATATATCTGTCTTTTTTTTGTGGTGTGATTTAATGGGTATAAATAAGATTATTAATTGGAAAAAAAGGAATATATTAAACTGAAATTGAGCATAATATCAGAAGATAGAATATTTACTAAAATATGCTAATCTAATATGTGAAAGGAGGATTAGTTTAATATATTCAATATTAAACTTCAAATAATATGACTACAAAAATTCTAATGGCAGTACAACTTTTTTTTACAGTAGTTATCGGATTATATTTTTTCAATGCAATAAAAGGTCAGAGAAGTGGCAAGGTGGGTATTGTTAAGGAAAGCAAAATAGAAATGGAGAAATTACGAAAAATGAAGAGCATATGCCTTACTGAGCCGCTTACAGAAAAATGTAGACCAACAAGATTTGAAGACGTTATAGGTCAAGAAAAAGGGATTAAGGCATTGCAAGCAGCGATATGCGGACCTAATCCTCAGCACGTCATTATTTATGGGCCACCTGGAATAGGGAAAACAGCAGCGGCTAGATTAGTGCTTGAGGATGCTAAAAAAAGAGAACGATCTCCTTTTAGTGAATTCTCTAAGTTTATAGAAATAGATGCAACTACTGTTAGATTTGATGAAAGAGGAATTGCTGACCCTCTCATTGGATCCGTTCACGATCCCATTTATCAAGGGGCTGGGCCACTAGGAGTAGCTGGAGTACCTCAACCCAAAGCTGGAGCCGTTACAAAAGCACATGGAGGAATTCTATTTCTTGATGAAATTGGAGAGTTACATCCTATAGAAATGAATAAGCTACTTAAAGTATTAGAGGATAGAAAAGTATTTTTAGATAGTGCTTATTATAATGGAGAAGATCCTAATACGCCACTTTATATAAAAGAGGTATTTGATGAAGGTCTTCCAGCAGATTTCAGGCTGATAGGAGCAACTACACGTAATCCAGAAGAAATAATTTCAGCAATAAGGTCAAGGTGCATAGAAATTTATTTTAGGGCATTACTACCAGAAGAATTGCAAATAATTGCACAAAATTCAATAACCAAGATGGGTCTTAAAATTTGCGAAAAAGCATTAAAGCTCGTAGGTAAATACTCTAGTAATGGACGAGATACTGTTAATTTAATTCAACTAGCTAGTGGAATTGCCATTAATGATGAAAGAGATGAAGTAAGTATCGAGGATATTGAATGGGTAATAGAAAATGGTCAGTACTCTCCAAGACCAGAGATGAAGATATCTGATAAACCACAAATTGGATACGTAAACGGCTTAGCGGTTTACGGAGCGAACATAGGCGCTGTAATGGAAATTGAAGCTAGTGCCAAGAAAATAAAGCTTAGAAAAGGTTTGCTTAAAATCACAGGTATTATTGAGGAGGAAGAAATAAGTAGTGCCAATAAAAAACTACGACGAAAAAGTACTGCAAGGTCCTCAGTAGAAAATGTTGTTACAGTTCTTGAAAAATATTTTGATATAGATTGTGACGACTATGATATTCATGTAAACTTTCCAGGGGGTTCACCTGTAGATGGACCTTCCGCAGGGGTAAGTATAACTACTGCAATATACAGCGCAATAAAAGGTATACCAGTTGATAATATGGTCGCAATGACAGGAGAAATATCAATACATGGCAACGTAAAGCCAATCGGCGGTGTCAGTGCTAAGATTGCTGCTGCAAAAAAAGCAGGAGCTACAAGAGTTATTATTCCTAGGGACAATTGGCAGGACAGCTTTGGAAATATTGAAAATATTAAAATTATACCAGTGAGTAATATTAGTGAGGTAATTAAAGAAGCATTAGTTCAGGATACACCTAAAAATATTTCAATTGCATTTGAGCCAGAGGTGGATGTTATAGCGGCAGAAGCATTAAAAGCTTGATATATACTTTAAAAAGAAGGTAATCCCCAATTAATTATGGCGGATTACTTTTTCTTATTACTTTAGTAGCCCTCAGG
>NZ_JAENWL010000117.1 GCF_016650095.1 Clostridium sp.
TATTTCCTATTGGAAGACTTGCAATGAAGGTACTAAGACCTATAGCTAAGATAGCTTTTAAAATAGAAATGCCTGATAAACAAGCTATGAATGACATTGAGAAACTTTATATAATGCTAACAGAACTTCAAAACCTATTGAAAGACAGAGAGGTTTGTAGTATAAGACTTGTTACAATTCCAGAAAAGATGATTATTGAAGAAACCAAGAGAAATTTTATGTATTTAAATCTTTATAATTTTAATGTAGATGCTATATATATCAATAGAATAATACCAAATGATATTGATAATAACTTTTTTGATGAATGGAAATGTATTCAAAAAAAGTATATGGAAGAAATAGACTCAGTATTTTTTAATTTGCCTAGGTTTAAAATTAAATGGTATGAGGTTGATATTTATGGAATCTCCGGACTAGAACGAATAGTTAAGGACTCACTGGATGTTAAGGATATATTAAAGGTTCAAAAAATAACCTTTAGTGATAAATTTGAAAAGGTAGACAAAGGTTATAAGCTTCAAGTATATGTGCCTTTTGGTGACAAAAAAGATTTGGAGTTATATGAAACTGGATCTGATATATCTATTAAAATAGGGAATTTCAAGAGGAACATTCCTTGTCCGAGTTCTCTTCTAAAGTACTCAATTAGTAAAGCTGACTTTAATGAGAATTACTTATCTATTTATTTTGAGGAGAAGGTGGATTAAATGAATAAAGAAATAATAAAAAAAATTATAAAAATTGAAAAACTCAAATATGAAATTATAAACGAACCTTTACAAAAGGATGAAGAAGAGATAGTGAAAGAGGTTAAAAAGGTCAAGGTTAACTTTCTTTAATACAATTGCAGCAATTTATAATATAGTGGAAGGAAGGGATTAAAATGAGAATTATTTTATATACAGGTAAAGGTGGAGTAGGAAAAACTAGTGTTGCATCAGCAACAGCATGCTGCATTGCAAAGAGTGGAAAAAAGGTGCTCATAATGAGTACTGATCAAGCTCATAGTCTTGGGGATGCCTTCGGTGTAAAGCTATCTAATACTCCAATTAGAATTGCAGAAAATTTAGAAGCTCTTGAGGTTGATGTTCTTATTGAAAATGAAGGTATTTGGGGAAATATTAAAGGATATATAGAAAAATTGATGTTGCTCAAAAATGAAAAAAGTATAGCAGTTGAAGAATTATTGGTTTTTCCAGGTTTTGAAGATCTGATTTCCTTGCTTAAAATTAAACAGATTAATGATGAAAATAATTATGAGGTATTAATAGTTGATTGTGCTCCTACTGGAGAAACTATGTCACTTTTAAAGTTCCCAGAGCTTTTTAAGTGGTGGATGGAGAAATTTTTTCCTATGAAAAGGAAGGCTGCTAAAATAGTAAGACCAATAATTGATTTTACTATAAAGATTCCACTTCCAGATGAGACAACTTTTGATGAAATTGAAAGCATTTATAATAAAATTGATGAGCTCCATAAATTAATGCTTGAGAAAGATAAGGTAAGCCTTAGAATAGTTACTACCCCCGAAAAAATTGTTATTAAAGAGGCTAAAAGAAATTTTTCTTATTTACATCTCTATGATTTTAATGTAGACGCAATAATTGTTAATAAAATAATTTCTGAAGAAGGAGGAAAAGGATATTTCGAAATGTGGATGAAACTTCAAAGTGAAAACCTTAAGGAGATAAGTGAAAGTTTCAGCCCAGTACCAATCTTTAAAACTGAACTAATGCATAGCGAGGTTAAAGATTATACAACTTTATTAAATATGGGGGAGACTATGTTTAAAGAAGTCTCTGCGGAAAAAGTGCTTTTTAAAGATAAAATATTTGAGGTTGAAAAATCAAGTACAGATGAGAGCTATTATTTAAATATAAATATGCCTTTTGTTGATAAAAATGAGTTGAATTTACTGCAAAATGGGGATGAAATAAGTATATCTATTAAAAATGAAAAAAGAAATTTTACAATTCCACAAAAATTACATTCAAAAGATATTATTAAAGCTAATTATGAGGATGGAAAACTAAGGATACAATTTCGTTAGGAATATGTGCTACACTTAGTATTTTAATATGGTATTTTACGAGGAGGAATAGTAATGAAAATAGAAGTCTGGTCCGATTTTGTGTGTCCATTTTGTTATATAGGTAAAAGGAGATTAGAAATTGCTTTAGAAAAATTTGAACATAAGGATGAGGTTGAAGTAGTTTTTAAAAGCTATGAGCTTGATCCGTTATCTAAAAAGAAATTTGATGGAAATATTCATGAGTATATAGCAAAAAAATATGGCATACCTGTAGAACAAGCCAAAGCATCAAATAATCAACTAGTGGCGGAGGCTAAAGTTATAGGCCTTAACTATAATTTTGATGATTTAATCAGAACAAATACATTTGATGCTCACAGAGTAGTACATTATGCAAAATCAGAGGGTAAGATGAATGAGTTATCAGAAAGAATTTTTAAGGCGTATTTTGTAGATTCTTTAAATATATCTGATTATAAAGTATTGGCAAGTCTTGCTTATGAAGTTGGTCTTAATAGCGATAAAGCATTAAGTATTTTGGAATCAGATCAGTATGGTAAAGAAGTAAGAAAAGATGAAGAAACTGCTTCGAAACTCGGAATCGGCGGTGTTCCTTACTTTGTGATTAATAATAAATATTCGGTATCAGGTGCACAACCACCTGAATTATTTTTAGAGGCACTTGAGAAAGCAAGAGAAGAAGAATATAAGTTATAGTATTAATGGGAAAATACATTATGATATAATTATGCCGAGGTGAGTTACGAATGATTACCATATTATCGCCAGCGAAAACTTTAAAAATGGAAAAGGCGCTTAATACTAATTTATATACACAGCCTATATTTATTAACGAGGCTAGTGCCTTAATTAAAGAACTTATAAAATACTCTCCACCAGAAATGGAAGGATTAATGAAAGTAAATAGTAAACTTGCGGAGCAGAATTTCATGAGGCATATTATGTGGGAAAAAGAGCATGATTTATCAAATGGTAAACAGGCTTTATTAGCATATGATGGTGCTGTATATCAAGGAATAAGTGCAGAAAATTTAAGTCAGCATCAGTTAGCTTTTGCTGATGAACATCTAAGAATATTTTCAGGCTTATATGGTATATTGAGACCGCTTGATTTAATCCAACCTTATAGGTTAGAAATGGGAACTAAGATGAAAAATAGGAGAGGCAATAATTTATATAACTTTTGGAATCGTAAGCTGACTACCTATCTCAAAAGAGAGATACAAAGGCAAAACGATAATATACTAATAGATTTAGCATCAAAGGAATATTCTACAGTGATAGATATTAGTAAACTCAATGTGGAAGTAATAACACCAGTAGTAAACTCAATCGTTCCTCATTCGCAAATACCCCTGGGGTGTTTATTTTTACATTCATGTAAAAATAAGCTATTGATAAAATAGGTAATCGTCAGCTATATATCGAAAAAAAGTTACAGTATTATACACTGCTCGAAAAAAAGAACTTAAAGTATTGCAAATCCTTAAAGGGAATACAAACCAATCTAAATAAATGTACTATATCTGAACAACCAGAGAAGTATTATTTTATTCATATATATAATTATTCTTATGATTATGCAGATAAAATTGGAGATGTTGCAAAGGTATGGTTAGAATACTTTCCATTTGTAGATTTTATGGTTGAACTTTCAAAGGAGGCAGTTATAGAGAGAGCTAACAAGAATGAGTATAAATGGGGATTTTCAGTTAATAAAGAATATGCCAAGGCATTTGATTTACCTATAAATGATAAGGTTAAAGGCGTGGATTCTAAAAAATGTGTTTACACAGTTATATGTGCAGGAGAAAAAGGTAGTTTTTCTTTACAATTACTTAATAATGCAATGGATTACATTGAAAAAAATAATTTAAAATTATGTGGGGATGTTACAGGAAACTTATTGTGTAGAGTTCATGAAACAGAAGGATTATCTAGATATATTGAGTTATGGCTGCCAGTAAAAAAAATGTGAAATACATATCAAAATATTCTTGACTCTGTAGGTACTACAGGACTTAAGATGTGACTATAGCAAATATAAGTTATATCTTAAATAAATATATGGAGGCAGGAATATGTTTAAAAAATTATTCTCATCAATGAATATTAGTGGATGTACTATACCAAACAGGTTAGTTGTAACAGCAATGGTAGCAAACTATTGTAATACAGATGGTACTGCAACAGATAAGTATATTGCTTATCATGAAGCAAAAGCAAAAGGTGGTTTAGAAGCAGCTAGAGCAGCAACGCTAAAAGGTCATAAGGTAGACTTATATGAAAGAAGAGACTTTTTAGGAGGACAGTTTAAAGCAGCAGCTTATCCACCAGCTAAGGGAGAATTAGCTACTTATGTATCATGGATAAGTGAAGAATTAGAAAAATTAGGTGTTAATGTACATTTAAATTATGAAGTAACAGAAGAAATGATAAGGGAGCAAAATGCAGATTACATTATTGTTGCAACTGGTGGGAATCCGATAATTCCAAGAATTAAAGGCGTTGACAAAGGTCATGTATGTACAGCAGAAGATATGCTTTTAGGAAAAGTACAGCCAGGAGAAAAGATTGTAGTTGCAGGTGGTGGTGAAGTTGGTGGTGAAACAGCAGCACATCTAGCAATGCAAGAAAGAGCTGTTACTATTGTAGAATTGCAGCCAGACATATTAAATGAGTTGGATGGAATGAGTACAATTCAATTAAAGAATATTCTAAACTATGGTAAAATATATAAATAGATTGAAATGGAAGGAAAGGTGTTTATGGGTTTACTATTCTCAATAGTTATTGCTTTTTCGACAAAAGCATGATAACTCTATAAGAATATCATAGTATAAATATATAAATAAACATATAAGGTGAGGCGAATATAATGAAAATTAACGATTTTAAATTAGAACTTTATTTTGGCGAACATGAATTTACAGCCCCATATTTACTAACTCAATCTGATTGCCAGTCATTGTCTGTAAAGGAATTATTGGCATATGAACCAGGCTCTGAAGAGACATTTCTAAATAGCTTTTTAGGATACACTGAAGTAACTGGTGATCCAGAATTAAGAAAATTAATATCGAATTTATATCAAAACATAAGTGAGGAAGAAGTTGTTGTCCATGCTGGTGCTCAAGAGGCGATATTCAATTTTCTTAATGTATGCTTAGATAAGGGAGATCACATTATTACCGAATTTCCTACATATCAGTCCTTATATGAAGTGGCAAATGCTATTGGTTGTGAAGTGTCTAAATGGAACCTTAAACAAGAAGATGAAGGTTGGAGTATAGACATTGACGAACTTGAAAAATTAATTAAACCAAATACAAAAGCAATCATTTTAAATAGCCCTAATAACCCTACTGGTTATACTTTTACCAAGGAGGAAATTAAAAAAATTGCAGCCATTGCCCGTAGTTACGATATTTATATATTTTGTGATGAAGTATATAAAGGGGTTGAACTTGATGGCGTAATGAGTCCTCGTTTTGCAGATGTTTACGATAAAGCTGTATCCCTTGGGGTTTTATCAAAGGCCTATGGTCTTGCTGGTCTTAGAATTGGATGGATTGCAACGAGGAATAAAGAAATTATAGAGAAAATGATTAAGATGAAACACTATACTACTATTTGTAGCAGCAGCACCTCTGAGCAACTAGCTATAGTAGCTTTAAAACATGGTGATGAGATATTAGAGCGTAATCGTAAAATTATTGAAGAAAATCTCAATATAGCAGATATCTTTTTTGCAAAGTACTCAAAGCTATTTAAGTATAATAGACAGATGGTAGGTCCAATTGCATTCCATAAAATGAATATTGATTTTCCAATCGATAAGTTTTGTGATGAAATGGTAGAAGAAAAAGGCGTTTTATTACTGCCTGCAAAGGTTTATGATTATGATGGACAATATTTCAGAATGGGTTATGGGCGTAAAGATTTTGCAGCTAATTTAAAAGTCTTTGAAGAATATTTGGCTGAGAAAAATTTAATCTAAGAGTAATATTATGTTACAGCAATATTTTGATTTCAGTTAAAGGGTATGAAAACGCAAAAATCTCTAAGCGTAATATCTTAGAGATTTTTAGTTTATAATCATGGGAGAGAGAATTAACGTATAAAATTAGTTCCAATTCTAGGTTCTTCTTCGGGTAATGTAATTCCGGATTTTTTACCTGCGTTTATGCAATTTAAAAGCCAAGACATGTTTTTGCCTAAGGTTCTCATTGTTTGCATTCCTTCTAAATCTTGTTTAACTTCATCAGGGGTATTTCCGTGAACCATATTCCAGTATTGAGAAGATACTACAGGCATATTTGAAATAGTAAAGTATTTGTTTAATTGTTCAAATGCTGCAGTGGAACCAGCACGACGGCAGCTTACTATTGCAGCACCAGGTTTATATTGAAAACCATCTCCAGCAAAGAAAAATCTATCTAAAAAAGAAGTCATTTGACCAGATGCACTTGCGTAATGCACAGGAGATCCAAAAATAAAACCATCTGCTTCTTTAGCTTTTTCTAAACCAATATTTACAGTATCATCATTAAATACACATTTGTGAGAATCATCTTTAAAACAACCACCACAGGCCATACAACCACGAATAGGTTTAGTTCCAATATGAAAAATTTCAGTTTCAATATTTGCTTTCTCTAGTTCTTTTGCTACTTCACATAAGGCAGTATAAGTACATCCGTTAACGTTTGGACTACCATTAATAAGTAATACCTTCATTTAAGTACCTCGCTTTAATTATATATTTGTTATATTAATATGTAACAAGATTTACACATATTTATGTATATGTCATTTTAAATCAATGACATCATTTTAGAATATAAGTATTATTAATACAAGTACGCACTTTTTTATCATATAGTATCTAAAAGATTACTACTAACATCTTTTAATTAGATATTAACCCCTAATTAAAAGATGTTTTTTTTGAGAACAAGACGCCAACAGCCATTATAATTGCAAAGATAACTAGATATGCAACAACTGCTATTCCATGAGAAAAACAAGCAGCAATTATCATGAATACACATCCTACTAATGAAATAGTAGGCATTATAAATCTTTTAAATGAGCTTAAATCTTTTTCTTTTTTCATCATCATAATAAAAATAGGAATATATAATGCATAAATAGTAACTATAGGTAATTCTGATGAATCAAAACTAAAGAATCCAAACCAACTGTTTGAAGGGTCTGTTAAGTTAGCGCCATAGAAGTATAATAACCATATAGCACAGAGAAGTAATCCTAGTATAGATGAATTTGTTGGCATATTAGTCTCACTATCTATTTGTTTAAATATTTTTGCTTTTGGTCCAAAACCTCTTGCTGCTAATGAATAAATACCACGAGTGCATCCAAGCATTAATCCGTTTAGTGTTCCGAGACAAGAAATAACAATAAATACAAATACTACAGTGCCTCCTGTAGAGGAGAATATTTTTTGGAATGCCAATTTAGCTCCAGCTTCTCCGCCTTTCATCATAACTTCATTTGATACAGCTCCAGCTAGTCCTATATAGTAAAGAATATAAACAGCCATAATTATAAAAGTTCCCCCAACAAGAGCAAGTGGAAGATTTTTCTTTGCATCAATTAATTCAGCATTGATACTTGTAGCAATAATCCAACCCTCATATGCAAAGGCTGTCGCAACAACTGCTGTAAATAATGCATTCGAAGTATTTACTTTTTCTACGACTGTTGTAAAATTAGTCATAGTCATACCACTATGGATACCAACGATTGTCCCAATTACAGCCATTAAAATAAGCGGAATGAGTTTTATAATAGTTGTACTAACTTGAAATTTACCAGCTAAAACTGGTGATAATGAGTTTATTGTGTAACTACCTATCAAAAATAGGCATGCAATAGTCATACACTCTCCACCTGTAATTGGGAATCCCAATAATACACAGGCATATCTAGCTGAAACCCATGCTAATACTGCTGTCAATGTTGGGTAGTAGATTGTTGCCATAAACCAGCCAACGTAATAACCGTATTTCTCACCCATAGCAGCTTCTGCATAATCTACTATACCATTTACTTTCTCGTATTTAGTTGCCATTACTGCAAAAGTATAGGCACAAGAAATCATAATAATACCGCCAATAACCCAAGCCAAAATACCTAGTGAAAGATTTCCCCCAGTTGCAGTTAATACTTTTTCTGCCTTGAAAAAGACGCCACTACCAATAACGATGCCGACAACCATTGCTATTGCAGTAATTAGCCCGAACTTTTTTTCTAATTTTGTTTCCATAATTGAACAATTCCTTTCGTAAGCTACAATTCTTAGCAAATTTATTATATCATTATACTTTACAACTTTATTAGGATAAAATCAATATTATTTATTGAAAATAAACGAAAGATACTCTGTAGAGGTCTCTTTAAAGGAATTAATAAGTCTGACCTAGAATACAATATGTAATACATTTTATGTATATTAATAATTTTAAAGTAACATCGAACTAAATAAGGAGGATTTACAATATGAAAACGGCCTTAATAGAAAGAAAGGATGTAGACAAGTCGCTTACTTGGGATTTATCTTCACTATATCAATCAGAGAAGCGGTATAATTTAGCTTTAAAAGGGTTAGAAGAACTTACGATAGAAATAGAAAAAAACTATAAAGAAAATTTGAATAACGCTAGTATTATAAATGATTGTTTGGATAAAATGAGACTTATAATGGAAAGTGAAGATCTTATTTCAACTTATGTAAGTCTTGAAGTTTCTACAGATCAATCTAATGTAGAAAATCAAGCTAGATATATGAAATCTATAAACGTATTATCGAATATTGATAGTAGGCTAAGCTTTGTAGTAAGCGAAATTAATGAAGCCCCTGATAAAATAATAGATGAAGCAATTAAAGAATCAAAAGAAAACGGCCATTATTTAAGTGAGATAAAAAGATTTAAAAAACATTCATTACATCCAGAAGTAGAAAGGGTATTATCCGCTTTATCAGGAACACTAGAGTCTGCTTATAGCACATATGATACAACTAAATTAAGTGATATGGATTTTGAAAATTTCATTGTAGATGGCACTGAATATCCTCTTAGTTTTGTACTTTTTGAAGATGAATGGGAGTATGAGACTGATACTAAAATTAGAAGAGCAGCTTTTGAAGCCTTTTCTTTAAAACTCGGAGAATATAAAAATACAATAGCA
>NZ_JAENWL010000041.1 GCF_016650095.1 Clostridium sp.
AAACCGAATTGATATATTTACAGCGGTAAACTCTATGCCTTACAATAAAATTGCTAATGGGGAAAATAGTGAAAAATCTAATGTTATTAAAAAAAGAGTAGAAGCAGCGAGAGATATTCAAGAGAAAAGATTTAGTGCGGAAGAAATAAACTGCAATGCAGAGATGAGTCAAAAACTAATTAAAAGATATTGTCATTTAGATAATAAGACTAGTAGAATTATGGAATTAATGTATAATAAATTCAAGCTAAGTTCAAGAGCATATTCTAGAATCCTTAAGGTAGCTAGGACTATTGCAGACTTAGATGGAAGTGAAAACATCATAAATAAACATATAATTGAAGCTATGCAATATAGAAAATATATAGATGAGCGGATAGTTTAATTATTAATTGTTAAAAATAAAAATTATGGTAGTGGAGGTATAGTAAAAAGAATGAATGATTATGATATATGGTTTTCTTTAGTTAAATTATCCCCTAGAAATAAACTGAAATTAATAAATGATTTCCATAGCACACAGCAAATATGGTATTATGGTGTACATAATAAAAAAACAGAATATTTTAAGAATACTTTAATAGACGTGTTGACTAATGCTTGGAACATTGACGAAATTGCTAAGGTAAAAAGAAACTTAGAGGCTAATGAAATAAAAACAATCCAATATTACGAAGACGAATATCCTAGTAAATTAAAAAATTATGATGATGCACCATTTACGTTATTTTACAAAGGAAACATATTGCCATTAAATGAGGGATATAATATTTCTATAGTGGGATCAAGAAAATATTCAAATTACGGTAAGGATGCAACTAAAATTATATGCTCAGATTTATCCACTAATAATATTAATATTATTAGTGGAATGGCTAAGGGTATTGATACTTTTGCACATGAGAGTTGTTTGGATAATGAAGGATATACTTGTGCAGTTTTAGGCTCTGGAATAGATGTAGTTTATCCTAGAGAAAACTTGAAGCTTTTCAATAAGATAGTCGAGCGGGGTTGTGTTATTTCAGAATTTTTACCTGGCACACAGCCATATGCTTATAACTTTCCTCTAAGGAACAGAATAATAAGTGCTCTTAGTGAAATTATTATTGTAGTGGAGGCTGGTGAAAAAAGTGGTTCATTAATTACTGCAAATTTGGCACTTGAACAAGGTAAGGATGTTATGGCTGTTCCAGGTTCTATATTTTCATTTGAAAGTAAAGGAACAAATAAATTAATTAAGGATGGAGCGTTTCCACTAACTTGTTCTAATGATATATTTGATTTAATGGGAATAGATATAAAAAAAGTAAAAAATACTACTACTGAAAAGTCTTTTAATACCAAAATTCATGAAGTGATATATGGTATTATAAATGATAGTCCATTACATATTAATGATATTATTAGAATAACTAGCATTGACATAAAACAATTATATGAGGTATTATTTGAAATGCAGATAAAAAATCAAATATTATGTCTATCAGGAAACTATTATGTAAGAGCAAATGACAAAATATAAAGAAATATAAATTAAATATATTAGAATACATTGATGGAGGGGATAAGATGGGACAAAAACTTGTTATAGTTGAATCACCTGCAAAAGCTAAAACTATAAAAAAGTATTTAGGTAGCAATTATGTAGTAGAAGCGTCCATGGGACATGTTAGAGACTTGCCAAAAAGCCAATTGGGGGTTGACATAGAAAACAATTATGAACCTAAATATATAACTATCCGTGGTAAGGGAGAACTCCTTTCGAAACTAAGGAAAGAAGCAAAAAAAAGCGATAAAATTTATCTGGCAACTGACCCTGATAGAGAAGGCGAAGCTATAGCGTGGCATTTAGCAAAAGCATTGAAAATAGATGAAAAAGATAAGTGCAGAATAGAATTTAATGAGATAACCAAAACAGCTGTTAAAAAAGCCATAAAATCTCCAAGAGTAATAAACGCAACTCTTGTAGATGCCCAACAAGCAAGACGTGTACTTGATAGATTAGTTGGGTATGAGATTAGTCCTATACTTTGGAGAAAAGTTAAATGGGGACTTAGTGCAGGACGAGTTCAATCAGTTACGCTTAAAATAATCTGTGACAGACAAAAGGAAATAGAAGAATTCATAATAAAAGAGTATTGGACTATAGAATGCGAGCTATCCAAAGAAGGAGAGGCTCAGAAGTTAAATGTTAAGTTGATGTCTAAAGGCAAGGAAAAAGTTGAAATGAATTCTAAAGAAGAAAGTGATATTGTTATTAATGCACTTAACGAAAAAGAATTCGTTATAAGAAAGATAAAGAAATCATCAAAGAGTAAAAATCCACTGCCTCCATTCATAACAAGTACGCTTCAGCAAGATGCATATAGAAAACTTAATTTTGCAACTAAAAGAACTATGTCTATTGCGCAACAATTATATGAAGGTATGGATATAGAAGGACATGGAACAGTAGGTTTAATTACATATATGAGAACTGATTCCACGAGAATATCTGAAGAAGCCCAAATGAATGCAAAAGATCTTATTTGCAGTAAGTATGGGGAACAATACTATCCGAGTACTCCTAGAGTATTTAAAAGTAAAAAAAATATACAAGATGCTCATGAAGCTATTAGACCTTCATATGTTGAAATAACGCCAGAAATAGCGAAAAAAACTCTTAAAGCTCCACAATACAAGCTATATACATTGATTTGGAATAGATATGTAGCAAGCCAAATGGAAGCATGTTTACTACACACTATATCAATTGACATAGAAAATGGAGATTATATGCTTAAGGCATCAGGATCTAAAGTATTTTTTGATGGATTCAGAAAGATTTATGATGAGGATTTGGACGAAGAAGAAAATACATTGAAAATTCCAGAATTGAGTGAAGGTGATATTCTACAAAGTGAAAAAACTGAAGGGAAACAGCATTTTACTCAGCCACCTGCAAAATTTTCAGAGGCATCTCTAGTGAAATCCTTAGAAGAAAATGGTATAGGCAGACCTAGTACTTATGCGCCAATTATTTCAACTCTACTTAATAGAAGATATGTAGAAAAAGATAAAAAAATATTGGAAGTAACAGAACTGGGTCATATAGTAAATAACATTGTAAGTGAATATTTTAAGCAGATAGTGGATGTTGAATTCACCGCACAAATGGAGAATAATTTAGATGTTATAGAAGAAGGGCAAGAAAAATGGCAAAACATAGTTAATGAATTTTTTACTCCATTGAAAGCAGATATAGAGATTGCGGAGAAAGAGATAGCTAAAATCACAATTGAAGATGAAGTTACAGAAGTTGAATGTGATAAATGTGGAAAGTTCATGGTAATAAAGCATGGCAGATTTGGTGATTTCTTAGCATGTCCTGGCTATCCAGAATGCAAAAACACAAAAGCTATTACTAAAGAGCTCGAAGTTCCTTGCCCTAAATGTGGTGGGAAAGTGCTAGAACGAAGAAGTAAAAAAGGCACTAAATTTTTCGGATGTAGTAATTATCCAAAGTGTGATTTCGTAAGTTGGTTTGAGCCAACAGAAATAAAATGTGATATCTGCGGTACCTATATGTTAAAGAGGTATAGTAAAACTAAAGGCGATTATATGGAATGTTCTAACAAGGAATGTAAACATAAGGAATACAAAGCAGAAGAAAATATTGAAGAAAAGAGTGAAGAAAAGTAAAACTAATATGTTAATTCAAACAATTCACGAAAATTTCATAAGCATTTTGTCGAAATTTATGAAATCACTGTTGATATCGCAGTTATGTTGTGATATTATAAACTAGAGAAGGAAGGATTCTAAAAATTTGAAATATTTTGAATTTTACCAATACTAAAGCAAAGTAGCTTTGTGAATTGGATTAAATAATATAGGTTGTTATAGAATATAAATGAGGAGGAATATTGTGTCATTATTAGAAAAAACGAGAATGTTAAATAAGATCTTGCAAAAATCAGGAACAGAGCCAGTAGTTTTCGATGATATTTGTAATTTATTAAGCGATGTATTGCAATGTAATGTATATATTATTAGTAGAAAAGGGAAAATATTGGGTTATGATTTATCAAGTGGATTTGAGTGTGATATTGTAAAAGATGAAGTTATAAAAAATATGAGGTTCCCAGAAGAATATAATAGTAAATTACTAAATATTAATGAAACAAAAGCTAATCTTACCAACAAAGGTATTTGCGTATTCCATGATAATAAAAAGTGTGACATGGAAAACAAAGGATCAACGATTGTACCAATAAATGGAAATAGAGAAAGATTAGGTACTCTTTTACTTGCAAGATTTGATAAGGATTTTACTGATGACGATTTAGTTTTAGTTGAATATAGCGCTACTATAGTTGGTCTTGAAATCTTGAGAGCCAAAAATGATTTGATAGAAGAAGAAGCGAGAAAGAAAGCAGTAGTACAACTTGCTATTGGAACATTATCGTATTCGGAGCTCGAAGCTGTACAACATATTTTCAATGAATTAGATGGTAGTGAAGGACTATTAGTAGCATCTAGAATTGCAGATAAAGTTGGAATAACAAGATCTGTTATAGTTAATGCACTTAGAAAATTTGAAAGTGCAGGAGTAATAGAATCACGATCACTTGGAATGAAAGGTACTCATATTAAAATATTAAATGAGAAACTTATGGATGAACTTAAGAAAATCAAATAAAATATGGTAGAGCAATATTGCTCTACCATATTTTTCTTCAACTTGTAATGTATAAATATGTATGAAATGAGAATATTAATTAATATGTATTCTTTTAATAGAATTAAAAGTTTTTAATTTAATTAATTTTTTTATTGAATACATTTTTACCTTATGATATACTACACAGGTAAGAAAATACACACATTACTTAATTATTGGAGGGTTCCTATAGAGGTTCTTCGATAAGATGATGGTAATGGAGGTAAAAACCAAGGAGGTTATTATTAATGGCAGTTATTTCAATGAAACAATTATTAGAGGCAGGTGTTCATTTTGGACACCAAACTAGAAGATGGAATCCTAAAATGGCTCCGTACATATTTACAGAAAGAAACGGTATATACATTATCGATTTACAAAAGACAGTTAGAAAAATCGATGAGGCATATGATTTTATCAAATCTGTATCTGAAGAAGGCAAGGATGTTCTATTTGTAGGAACAAAAAAGCAAGCTCAAGAAGCTATTAAATTTGAATCTGTAAGAGCAGGAATGCATTTTGTAAACAATAGATGGTTAGGCGGAATGCTAACAAACTTTAAAACAATCAAAACAAGAATAGCAAGATTAGAATCATTATTCAAGATGGAAGAAGATGGAATTTTTGAAGTCCTTCCTAAAAAAGAAGTTAGTCACCTTCTAAATGAAAGAGAAAAATTAGAAAAGAATTTGGGCGGAATTAGAAATATGGATGCAAACAAAATTGGAGCTCTATTTATTGTAGACCCAAGAAAAGAAAAGAATGCAATTTCTGAAGCTAAAATTCTTGGAATTCCTGTAATAGCAATAGTTGACACAAACTGTGATCCAGATGAAGTTGATTATGTAATTCCAGGTAACGATGATGCTATAAGAGCAGTTAAATTAATAACTGAAAGACTAGCAGATGCTATTATAGAAGGAAGACAAGGCGAACAATTAGCTGAATAATAGTAATTGTATTTATGCAATAAGAAAATTATTGAAATGATATTTAAGGGGTAGGTGGAAGGTAATTCTTTCATTTACCTTTTAAATTAGATAGGAATAGGAGGAAATAATAATGATTAGTGCAAGCATGGTTAAAGAGTTAAGAGAAAGAACCGGAGCTGGAATGATGGATTGCAAAAGAGCTTTAACTGAGACAGCTGGTGATTTAGATAAAGCTATAGAACTTTTAAGAGAAAAAGGATTGGCAGCTGCTGCAAAAAAATCTGGAAGAATAGCTGCAGAAGGTTTAGTATGCACATATATTTCAGAAGATATGAAAGTTGGATCTATTGTAGAAGTTAACTGTGAAACAGACTTTGTTGCTGATAATAAAGATTTTGTTGCTTTAGCAACAAATACAGCTAAGCAAGCATCACAAACTAATTCAACTACTATTGATGAATTTGCTTCTGAAAAATACATAGCCGATGGAGCAATAACTGTTACTGATGCGGTTACAGCTTTAATAGCAAAATTGGGCGAGAACATGTCAGTAAGAAGATTTCAAAAATTCTCTATTGAAAATGGTATAGTTCAAAGTTATATCCATGGTGGCGGAAGAATAGGCGTTTTAGTAGAACTAGCATGCGAGAAACAAGATGATGTATTAATTAAGATTGCTAAAGATGTTGCAATGCAAATTGCGGCTGCTAGTCCTTTATTCTTAGATAATACTTGTGTTGATAATGAAACTTTAGAAAAAGAAAAAGAAATATACAGAGTTCAGGCTTTAAACGAAGGCAAACCAGAAAAAATTGTTGAAAAAATGGTTATGGGAAGAGTTAATAAATATTATAAAGAAGTTTGTTTGCTTGAACAAATTTGGGTTAAAAACGCAGACTATACTATTACAAAATATCTTCAGGAAGAATCTAAAAAACTTGGTGCTGATATAAAAGTAACAAGATTTATAAGATTTGAAAGAGGAGAAGGTATAGAAAAGAAGGAAGAAAACTTTGCTGAAGAAGTTAAAAGACAAGTGCAAGGTAAATAATAATTGAAGGGAACACAGTGTGTTCTCTTTTTTAAAATAAGTAATACTTTAAATATGGAGGTATAATGTTTATGGAGGTTGCTAAATACAAAAGAATTATGTTAAAGATTTCTGGTGAAGCTCTAGCTGGCGTGCAAGGATTTGGAATAGATTTTGAAATTACAAATGAGATAGCACTTCAAATAAAAGAATTGGTTAAGTTAGGTGTTGAAATAGGAATAGTTGTTGGCGGTGGAAATATATGGCGTGGTAGAAGTGGCGAAGGTATGGACAGGACTACTGCAGATTATATGGGAATGATGGCCACTTGTATTAATGCATTAGCACTACAAGATTCACTAGAAAATCAAGGCGTAAATACTAGAGTACAAACTGCCATTGAAATGAAGGAAGTAGCAGAACCATTTATAAGAAGAAGAGCTATGAGACATTTGGAAAAAGGTAGAGTTGTTATATTCGCAGCTGGTACAGGCAATCCATATTTCTCAACAGACACAACAGCAGCACTTAGAGCAGCGGAAATAGAAGCTGAAGTGATCCTGCTTGCTAAAAAAGTTGATGGAGTTTATGATAAGGATCCTCATAAGTATGATGATGCAAAGAAATTTGATAAGTTAACTTATATTGATGTGCTTGCAAAAGGGCTTCAAGTTATGGATTCAACTGCTACATCATTATGTATGGACAACAATATACCTATATTAGTTTTTGGACTTGATAAACCTGAGAATATAAAAAAAGCAATTTTGGGAGAAAAAATTGGTACTTTAGTATCTGCTTCTACTAAAGTAGCAGAATAATATGGAGGGAATTCTATGATTAATAAAATTATTAGTATTGCTGATGAAAAAATGAACAAGTCTATTACTGTTTTAAAACATGAACTTGCAAGTATGAAGGCGGGAAGAGCAAATCCTTCAATGTTAGATAGGATTCAAGTTGAATGTTATGGTAGTCTTATGCCACTCAGTCAGCTAGCAAACATTTCAGCACCAGAGGCTAGAGTGTTACTTATTCAGCCATGGGATAAATCTTCTATGAAAGATGTAGAAAAGGCTATATTGAAATCAGATTTAGGATTAAACCCATCAAATGATGGTTCTTCAATTAGATTAATTATTCCTGAGCTTACTGAAGAAACAAGAAAAAATTTGATTAAGAATGTTAAGAAAACTGGAGAAGATGTAAAAGTAGCTATAAGATCTATTAGGCGTGAAGCTAATGATAAAATTAAAGCTTTGAAAAAAAGTAGTGAAGTAACGGATGATGAAGCCAAAAAATCAGAGGATATCATCCAAAAAGAAACAGATAAATTTATTAAAGAAGTAGATAAATTACTAGAAACTAAAGAAAAAGAAATAATGAAAGTTTAGTTTATAATTTTAAATAGAACCTGCAGTTATGCAGGTTCTATTTAAAATTATACTATAACTAATAAAAAGGAGAGAATTTTATTGGGAAGGTTATTTGCTTTTTTAAAAAAAAATAAAGATTTAGGTAATGATTTTTATTTAGATATGTCCAAAATACCTGAGCATATTGCGATTATAATGGATGGAAATGGAAGATGGGCTAAAGGACATAAATTGCCGAGAGCACTTGGACATAAGGCAGGGGTAGAAGCTATAAGAAAAATTGTAAAAGAATGTAATAAATTAGGGGTGAAATATTTAACATTATATGCATTTTCAACTGAAAATTGGAATAGACCTATACAAGAAGTGGACTCTCTAATGAAATTATTAGTAGAATATTTAAAAAATGAGTTCGAGGAATTAGACGCCAATGATGTTGTTATTAGTTCTATTGGTGACATATCAAAATTACCACAGATTTGCAAAGTAGAATTAAATTCTGCTTATGAAAAAACAAAGAATAATAAGGGGCTAATTTTAAATCTAGCTTTAAATTATGGTGGAAGAAACGAAATAGTAGAGGCTGTAAAAGAAATTTCTTTAGATTTAATTAACAATAAGATATCTAAAGATGATATAACGGAAGAGCTATTTTCGACATATATGTATACAAGAGAAATGCCGGATCCAGATCTTATAATAAGGCCAAGCGGTGAATTAAGATTAAGCAATTTTTTACTGTGGCAGAGCGCATACTCAGAATTTTGGTTTTCAGATATTAATTGGCCGGATTTTAATGAGAATGAGTTGAGAATTGCAATAGCTGATTATCAAAAAAGAGATAGAAGATTTGGAAAGGTTAAATAGGGGAGAAAATTATGAATAGTAGATATATAGGGGCACTTGTTCTAACACCGTTAATAGTATTTTTGTTTTTAGGTGGGGAATATTTAAAATATAGTGTAATGGTACTGTCACTTTTGGGTATGTATGAATTTTACAAAGTTTCAAGGAAAAAACATTACAAGCCAATTGGACTTATTGGATATATTTTATGTATAGTGTATTATTTGAATATGGGGAACGATTTTTCATCAAGTTTTAATATAAATATTTTAATAGCAGCAATTTTCTTGCTATTATGTGTTCCTGTGCTTTATACAAATTATAACTTTGTAGATGTGGCCATCACAATATTTGGTTTTTTATATGTGGCAGTATTTTTTAGTTTTATAGTGTTTATAAACACTAAAACCTACGGTCAATATTTAGTATGGATTATATTTATTTGTTCATGGGTTTGTGATACATCAGCTTACTATTCAGGAAGGTTCTTAGGCAAAGGTGGTAAACATAAGCTATGCCCTAAAGTTAGCCCTAATAAAACGATTGAGGGATCAGTAGGAGGACTGCTCGGAAGTACTATAGGATGCACAATCTATGGCTATGCTATTTCTAAATATGGGGTGCCTATAGAGTTATATCATTATGCTATAATTGGCGTTCTTTGTGGTGTTTTTGGACAATTTGGAGATTTAATTGCGTCATCTATTAAAAGGTTTGTAGGAGCGAAAGATTATAGTAGTCTTATACCAGGCCATGGCGGAATTTTAGATAGGTTTGATAGTATCCTCTTTGTGTCGGTGGTAGCATTTTATTATATTACATTTATAATAGGAATATAAATTTTTATATTGCTAAAGATACATTCAAATAAAAAACAACTTATTTGAATGTATCTTTAGTGAGTATATTGATCAGAGTGCACGACAATAATTTGGTGTGAAATTGTTGTACTCTATATTAATATCTACGTTGATTAATGAATATAATATATTATAGCATTATAATTAATTTAATTAGAAAATAAAACTATACTTTTACTATTTTAATAAAGTTGAGTTTTTTACAAAGGGGATATTACATGATAATTATGGAAAGAATAAGTAATTGAAAATATTTACAATTGCTTTATTTTAGTAGATAAATATGTTATATTAAATGCTGTGGAAGAATCAATTACTAAAGAAAATATGAGAGAATTCTTTAATGATTATCAAAGGACAAAAGAGAGATTTCAAGTATTTTGAACTTTGATAGCATATAAAATATAAATCATAGATATACAGGAATGGGGAGATTGCATGAAAAAAGTTACTATTTTGGGAGCTACTGGGTCAATAGGAACTCAGACTTTAGATGTTATACGAATGGATATGGACAATTTTGAAATTGTTGCAATTTCTGCTAACACTAATTGTGAAAAAATTATACCAATCATAGAGGAATTTAAACCTAAATATGTTGCTATGATGGACGAAGAAGCTTCAGTGAAACTTAAAAAACATTGTATGTTGAAAAAATATCCGACGGAAATCTTGCAGGGATTGGAAGGGTTAAATTACATAAGTACACTTCCAGAAGTTGATATCGTGGTAACATCAGTTGTGGGGATGATAGGCCTCGTGCCAACTCTAAAAGCCATACATTCTGGAAAAGATATTGCTTTAGCTAATAAAGAAACACTAGTTGTAGCTGGTAGCCTTATTATGGATGCTGCGAAAAAAAACAATGTAAGAATTTTACCAGTTGATTCAGAACATGGTGCGATTTTTCAATGTCTGCAAGGTAATAAGTTAGAATATGTTAAAAAAATAATATTAACTGCATCAGGTGGTCCGTTTAGAGGTAAAAACAGGAAACAATTAACAGAAATTAAACCATTGGAGGCACTTAAACACCCTAAATGGAATATGGGTAAAAAAATATCTATAGATTCATCAACGCTTATGAATAAGGGGCTCGAGGTTATAGAGGCACACTGGTTATTTGGGGTAGATTATGAAAACATTCAAGTAGTGGTTCATCCTCAAAGTATAGTACATTCTATGGTAGAGTATATAGATGGAAGTATAATGGCACAACTTAGTTCTGCTGACATGAGACTTCCTATTCAATATGCTATAAACTACCCTGTAAGAAATAATGCTGTTATTAATAAATTAGATTTTTATAATATGGGTAATTTGACTTTCGAAAAACCAGATATTGATACGTTCAAATGTCTTGGATTTGCCTATAAAGCAGGAAAAATGGGTGGGAATATGCCTGCTATAATGAATGCTGCTAATGAAGTAGCTGTTGAATTGTTTTTGGATTGCAAAATTAAGTATCTTGAAATAGAGGATATTATAGAAAAATGCATGAATAAATTTGAGCATTTTATTAATCCTAGTCTAGAAGAAATTTTGGAAATTGATATAAAGGTAAGAGAATATATAAGAGACAATTATGATAAAGAATAGGGAGGGGAATTATTATGAGTAGTATTATAACAAATAT
Organism: Clostridium sp.; assembly: GCF_016650095.1. Lineage (GTDB taxonomy): Bacteria > Bacillota > Clostridia > Clostridiales > Clostridiaceae > Clostridium_AD. The sequence continues at coordinate 11,383 of NZ_JAENWL010000041.1, forward strand.
ACCATATTATATAATGGCTATATTAGCATTTAGTCTTCTGATTATAATACATGAATTAGGTCATTTTATGTTAGCCAAACTAAATGGGGTAAAAGTTCATGAATTTTCACTCGGAATGGGACCTAAGCTTTTTAGTATTAAAGGCAAGGAAACAGAGTATTTGATTAAAGCATTTCCTGTTGGTGGGTATGTTAAGATGGAAGGTGAAGATGAAGGAAGTAATGATCCAAGAGCTTTCAATAATAAAACTGCAGTTCAAAAATTAAGCATAGTTTCTGCTGGTGCAATTATGAATATAATATTGGCAGTGGTTTTATTTGCTATTATAGGCGCTGCATCAGGGAAAATAGTCCCAGTAATAGGGGAAATAGTCCCAAGTGGTGCGGCTATGAAAGCTGGTATGCAAGTTGGAGACAAAATTACTAAGGTTAATGAAGTTAGTATAGACAAATGGGAGCAATTTATAAATGAAATTGGTGTTTCTAAAGGGGAAAATATAAGTATTGAAATAGTGAGAAATTCAGAGGTGAAAACATTTTCCTTGAAGCCCATTAAAAATGTAGAACAAAATAGATTTATGGTAGGAATAGGTGGTACACAAGAAAAAATGAACTTTGGCGAAGTCGTAAGTTATGGATTTACTCAAACTATTACCACATCAAAACTAATTTTCGAATTTTTGGGGAGCTTGTTTCACGGGAAAGTTTCTGTTAATGATGTAGGAGGACCTATAAGTATAATTAGAATTTCAACAATGGCAGCACAAACTGGAATAATAAATTTAATGATGTTGACAGCAATGCTCAGTGTGCAACTAGGGATATTGAATATATTACCTTTTCCAGCACTAGATGGAGGATGGATTTTTATGCTGTTATTTGAAATTATATCAGGCAAAAAATTGGATGATAAGAAAGTTGGATTTGTAAATTATATTGGATTTATGATTATAATGGCATTTATGGTGTTTATAGTCGTTAAGGATATAGTTAGTCCAATGAAATTCTAGGAGATGAACACTGTGAAATTAAAAGAAACAAGGAAGATTAAAATTGGTAATATATATATAGGTGGAGATTCATTGATAACGGTGCAGTCAATGACAAGTACAGATACAAGAGATGTGGAGGCTACGGTAAATCAAATTCTTCAATTAGAAAAGGCAGGTTGCGACATTGTACGATGTGCAGTGCCAGATATGCTAGCAGCTGTGGCTATTAAAGATATCGTGAAAAGAATCCACATACCTCTAGTTGCAGATATTCACTTTGATTATCGGTTAGCTTTAAAATCTATTGAGAATGGAATATCTAAATTAAGAATCAACCCAGGTAATATTGGAAGCACTGATAAAATAAAATTAGTTGCAGATGCAGCTAAAGTCAAGGGTATTCCCATTAGAATCGGTGTGAATTCAGGGTCGCTAGAAAAGGATATTCTTCAAAAATATGGCCATGTATGTGCGCAGGCGCTAGTTGAGAGTGCATTAAGGCATGTTGAAATATTAGAAAGTTTAAACTTTTATGATATAGTTATTTCTATAAAATCGTCAGATGTAGTTATGATGATCGAAAGTTACAAATTAATATCAGGTAAAGTAGATTATCCACTGCATCTCGGTGTTACTGAGGCTGGAACTACATGGAGAGGAACAATTAAGTCAAGTGTAGGCATTGGAGCACTTTTAGCTTGCGGTATTGGAGATACTATAAGGGTATCACTAACTGGGGATGTAGTAGACGAGGTTAAAGTAGGCATAGAAATTCTAAAATCTTTAGGTTATAGAGATGATGGAATTAAATTTGTATCATGTCCAACTTGTGGCAGAACTCAAATTAATCTTATTAAAATTGCAAATGAAGTAGAAAAAAGATTAGAATTTTGTAAAAAAAATATAAAGATTGCAATAATGGGATGCGTAGTTAACGGACCAGGTGAAGCAAGAGAAGCTGATATTGGAATCGCTGGCGGTAATGGAGTCGGTCTTATATTTAAAAAGGGCGAAATAATTAAAACTGTTAAGGAAGAAGATTTAGTGGATGAACTGCTTCAGGAGATAGAGAAACTATAAAATGGCTTATCAGGAGGAATACTAATGAATGCCAGTTTAGCTGAGATGCTTAAAAATGAATTTAATTTAAATGAAGAAACATTAGAAGATGACATTAAGGTGATTAGAGTTCAATATCTTAAAAAAAGCAACAAATTAAGGGTGCTTATAAAATCTTTTGAGGATATTAACGATAATAAAAAGATACTAATCAAAAATATAATTTCAAAGCGATTATGTGGTTCTAGTGATATAAATCTAAATGATATACAGTTAGTTTGTTACAAAGATGTATCAGATGCTACTATAGAAGATGTAAAGGATAAGTTTTGGCTTGATGTGGTAAATGTAATAGCAACATCACAACCCTCAAGTAAGGATAGTCTACTTAAATCTTCTAGGATAATTGAAAATGGAATGCTTAAAATACAGTGTGGTAATGATTTTATGTGCAAAATATTAAGGGATAAAAACATAGAAGTTCTTATAAAAAATACTGTAAATGATATGTTTGGAATTAATTCAGTAGTTAAATTAGAACATAATAGTGAACTTTCGACTGAAGACTATTTTGGTAAAAAAGAAAAGGAAAATGAAGTTATAATAAAGGAAATTATTGGTAATATTAATACTGAAAAGAAAGATAAACCTCAAAGTAATAATGAAAGTAATGATAAAACAAATAAATTTACAAGGCCAGCTTATAGAAAAGATGAAGCTGCTGATGAAAACACTATAATGGGAAGAAATATAAAAGGTGAGACTATAGAAATAAGCGAGATAGATGAAGCTTCAGGAATAGTAAGCATCTGTGGAGATATTTTTAAAATTAAGATTATTGAAACAAAAACTGGCAGAATTATTATTACATTTTATATTACAGATTATTTAAGCTCAATTACTGTGAAATGTTTTCCGAAACCTAAAGATGTAGAAAAGATAATGGACGAAATTAAAGTAGGACTTTACTGTAAGGTGCGTGGAGAGGCAAGTTACGATACCTATGCAAGAGAAGTTGTTGTAATGGCAAGGGATATAGTAAAACTTAAAAAAATAGAGAGAATGGATACTTCAGGCGAGAAAAGAGTTGAACTTCATTTGCACACACAAATGAGTACAATGGATGGTATAAGTCCAGCATCCAAACTTGTTGAAAGAGCCGCTAGCTGGGGACATAGTGCGGTAGCTATAACTGATCACGGCGTTGTTCAAGCGTTCCCAGAAGCTATGGATGCTGCTAAAAAGCATAAAATAAAGGTTATATATGGTGTAGAGGGTTACCTAGTAGATGATGGACAACCCATAACTATCAATAACCATAATGAAAATATAGATTCTTGTTTTGTAGTTTTTGATTTAGAAACAACCGGGCTTTCAAGTGAAAATGATAGAATAACTGAAATTGGTGCAGTTAAAATCGAAAATGGGAAAATAGTAGATAGATTTAATGAATTTGTAAATCCAAGAATGGACATACCTTATAAAATTACAGAACTAACTGGAATTACTAATGATATGGTGGCAGGTGCTGGATCTATTGAGGAAATACTTCCTAAGTTTTTAGACTTTGCAAGTGGTAGTGTGGTTGTAGCCCATAATGCTGAATTTGATGCATCTTTTATCAAGAAAAATTCAGAGAGGCTGAATTTGAAGTTTGG
>NZ_JAENWL010000025.1 GCF_016650095.1 Clostridium sp.
AGTTAAAGATTTAACCATTGTTAGAATAATACAACAATTATTCATTATATTAATTAATAATAAGTGTTGACAAAGTTCTGCAAAGTAGGTATACTGAAATTACACAAAGAAGAAAGCTTTCCAATCAGAGTGTAAGGGAAAATCTTTAATAAGAAGGGGTGTGGCCCAAAGATTAATATTATAAAAAAACATTTTAATTTAAAAGAAAGTGTGGTGGTTACACCGAAAAAAGAAAAACTTATTATGTAGTTAAAATCATTAGTTGAAAACTGCTGAATCAGCGTAAACAAAAACTTAATTCATAGGTAGTTTAATAAAAATCGTCTTTTAGGCCTAATAAAGACACTTTAATAGATTGCCAAGTATTTAAAAATATTAAATAAGAAAGTTACCCGTACCGAATTAAACCTTAAGAGTTTAATATTAGAATCATTAGAAACGATACTAGTCATGAGCGGGAAATTGTAAGGAGAGAATAATTGAACGAAAATTTATTAAAAGATAGAAGCTAAACCCATCGGGATTAATAAATGGGAATTAGCTTCTATTTTTTTCGTGATTTAAAAGATATGGAATTAGGGTTGAGAATTTACAGTAAATTTTAAAAATAGCGTTGAACTAAAATAAGTAACTGAAATGTGTTTAAAAATATCAATTCATTATAATAATTTGTTTATATTAATTTGTTATGTTATTATTAAACATATGAAATAAAAAAGAATAACCTAACACAGGGGAGTTGGATAGGCCAACTGAGAACAAGAACTTTAATTCTTTGACCCTAATAACCTGAACTGGATAATGCCAGCGTAGGAAGTTGTTTATTGGTGTATTATATATAGATTTTATATAACATGATAATTTAAACACGAATCCTATGGATTTGTGTTTTTTTGCTGTGCACAAAATAAAACTTAAGCGATGGTATTTATAGTTTGTTCCTTTTTATTTACATAAAAGAAAGGAGATTCAATAAATGCATACTAAAAAAATAACTATTTCATCACTTCTAATAGCTATAGGGGTAATAACGGGAAGTATTATCTTTATACCAGTAGGAGTATCAAAATGTTTCCCAGTACAGCATACAATTAACGTTATTGCAGCAGTAATTTTAGGCCCAGGCTATGGAGTAGCTATTGCCTTTTGTATATCTTTACTTAGAAATATATTAGGGACAGGTTCTTTTTTGGCCTTTCCAGGAAGTATGATTGGAGCGCTTTTAGCTGCAATTTTATACCAGAAAACCAAAAGTAATTTATACGCAGTAGCAGGAGAAATATTTGGTACAGGGATTTTAGGTGGATTAGTAGCATTCCCAATAGCTAATCTTATGATGGGTAAAAAAGTTGGAGCATTGTTCTTTATAACCCCATTTTTAATAAGTACAATTGGAGGAAGTTTAATAGCGTACTTTATTCTTAGAGTAATAGATTTAAAAAAACTAACTAATTTAAATAGATAAAACGTAGGAGGAATTTTGATGAAAAAAGTATTAACAATAGCTGGTTCTGACAGTTGTGGAGGAGCAGGCATACAAGCAGACTTAAAAAGTTTTAGTGCAAATGGCGTATATGGAATGAGTGTTATTACTGCCATAACAGCACAGAATACCATGGGAGTTTTTGCGGTACAAGACCTGGAGGTGGAAATCATTAAAGCACAAATTGATGCTATTTTTACAGATATAGATGTTGATGCAGTTAAAATTGGTATGGTGTCGTCGATTTCTACTATTTATGCAATAAGTGAAAAATTAGAACAATATAAGCCTAAAAACATAGTACTCGATCCTGTAATGATTTCCAAAAGCGGTTATTCACTGTTAAAGCCAGAGTCAAAAGCGGCTTTGATTAAAAAACTAATTCCACTAGCATCACTTATTACACCTAATGTTCCAGAGGCTGAGGAAATTTTAGAAGAAGTAAGTTCAGTTATTAAGCATATAGAAACAATAGAGGATATGGAAAGTGCAGTAAAAGAATTGTATAGGCTCGGATGCAAAAATATACTTTTGAAAGGTGGACATATGCATGGAGACGCCGTAGATGTGTTTTATGATGGAAGCGAGATTATACATTTTACGTCTAACCGAATAAATACAAAAAATACTCATGGAACGGGATGTACGTTATCTTCTGCTATAGCTGCAAATTTGGCACTTGGGATCGACATGAAGGATGCAATAAAAAATTCGAAACAGTATATAACAACAGCTATAAAACATTCCTTAGATATTGGGCATGGGGTAGGACCTACCAATCATTTTTATGAATTATATAAAAAGGCAGGTATGACAAATGATTAATGATAGTGAAAAGCTAGGATTTTGGACCTTTGTATTTTTATGGTTTGGAGCATCAGTTTCTGCTGCTGAAATATTGACGGGAGGATTAATTGCGCCCTTAGGATTTAAAGTGGGGATAATAGTAATAATACTAGGACACTTAATTGGAACCGGAATATTGGTTCTGGGGGGTATCATAGGCACTAGGGAAAAAGTTCCATCAATGACTTCAACCAATATTTCTTTTGGAGTATACAGCACTTATTTATTTTCAATTTTAAATATACTTCAGCTAATTGGTTGGACGGCAATTATGATAAAAGTAGCAGCCAATTCTGTAAACTTGATATCACAAAGTCTATGGAATTTTGATAATGTTTTAGTATGTATATTGATTATTGGAATATTCACCATTTTGTGGCTTTATTTTGGGAATAAGGGCATGAAAAAATTAAATATTACAGCAGTATCTTTGCTTTTTATACTAACAGTGGTACTAGGAGTTATTATATTTAAAGATAAAACATTACTCACAAAAGCAAGTACTGGAGAAATATCATTTGGAGGAGCTTTAGAACTTAGTATAATTATGCCTCTTTCTTGGTTGCCTTTAATTGCAGACTATACTAGATTTGCGAGTAGCGAAAGGGAAGGAGCTTTTGGAAGTTTCATAGGCTATTTTTTAGGAAGTTCATGGATGTTTATTATAGGCCTTGGGGCGGTTATAGTTTCAAACAATTCGGACCCTTCAGCTATTATGCTTGCAGCAAATTTAGGGATTACAGCTCTAGGAATAGTAGTTTTATCTACAGTAACTACTACATTTTTAGATGTGTATTCAGCCGGAGTTTCTTTTTTAAACATTATGCCAAAGTTTGGTGAGAAAAAAGTTGGTATTATCATGGCTATTATTGGGACACTAGCAGCTGTAATATTTCCTATGGGAAATTATGAGGGATTTTTGTATGCTATAGGTTCAGTATTTGCACCATTATTCGCGATCTTAATCACTGATTATTTTATAATAAAGAAAAATACAAAAGTGCAAGCGAGTGTGCTCATAAATTGGGGAGCAATTCTTGTTTGGATTATTGGAATAGTACTTTATTATGTATTTATAAAAAAAGATTTACTACTCGGAGCTACAATGCCGGTTATGGTTATAACAGGATTTATATACGCAATAAGTTGGAGGATGATGTCTAAATGGAAATTAATAAAAAAGTAGTAGAATTATTAAGAAATTTGAAAGAGAAAAATCCATTGGTGCACCATATAACAAATTATGTTACAGTTAATGATTGTGCTAATATGACACTTGCTATTGGTGCTTCGCCGGTTATGGCAGATGATATTAATGAAGTACGCGAAATGGTCGCACTTTCATCATCACTTGTTATAAATATAGGGACTTTAAACAGTAGAAGTGTAGAATCTATGATAGAGGCAGGGAAAAGAGCAAATGAGCTAAATATTCCTGTTATTTTAGATCCTGTTGGAGCAGGGGCAACATCTTATAGAACAGAAACTGCTAAAAGGATTATAAGTGAAGTAAAATTAGCAGTTATTAGAGGTAACATATCAGAAATAAAAACACTTCATGGTATTGAAACTAAAACAAAAGGGGTAGATGCTTGCGTAAGTGTATATGAAAATGGGAATGATCTTACTAAGGAAAAAGAAATGGCAAGTGCTTTGGCTTATAAATTTAATACTGTGGTAGCTATAACCGGAGAAGTAGACATTATAACAGATGGAAAAACTCTTTACACCGTATCAAACGGACATAAAATAATGGCTAAGGTTACAGGCACAGGATGTATGTGTACTTCACTTATCGGTTGTTATTTAGGCATAGGAGATAACAATCTAATAGCTACGCTCGCAGGAATTGTTTCTATGGGTATTGCAGGAGAAATAGCACATGAAGGCTTAGAAGAGAATAAAGGCGGCACAGGAACACTAAAAGTAAAAATACTCGATGCTATTTATAATTTATCTGAAAGCATAATAATGAAAAGGAGCAAAATAAATGAAGAATAATGTGAATTACAGTCTCTATCTTGTTACCGATAGAGATGTATTAGTTGATAACGATATATATACTGGGGTGGAGGAAGCAATAAAAGGCGGAGTTACCTTAGTTCAGCTTAGAGAAAAAAGCATAGGTACTTTAGAATTTTACAACATTGCAGTTAAAATAAAAAACATTACAGATAAATATAAGGTTCCACTAATAATAAATGACAGAATTGATATTGCACGAGCTGTAGATGCTGCAGGCGTCCACCTGGGACAAAATGATATGCCAGCGGGTATTGCGAGAAGCATAATAGGGGATAATAAAATAATTGGCGTTTCCACTTCAACACTTGAAGAAGCCCAAAAGGCAGAAAGAGAAGGAGCAGATTATGTAGGAGTGGGAGCTATGTTCCCCACATCGACTAAAGAGGATGCATGTGCAGTGACCGTAAACTGTTTGAAGGAAATAAAAAAAAGTATTTCTATCCCTGTAGTTGCTATTGGTGGTATTAATGAAAAGAATGTAGGACTATTAAAACCAACGAATATTGATGGTATAGCAGTAGTTTCGGATATCCTAGGGAAAAAATGTGTAAAAATAGCAGCAGAAAAACTATGTGCTTTAATTAAACTGTAAAATCAAAATATTCAAAGCTTCATAATAGTTCTTGTAATCATTGGAGTATATTACAAAAATATGATAAGATGTAATGTAAAATAAGGATGAGATTATAAGGGGTGTAAAATATGATAATTGAAGGAAAAGTTTTAATTGCACAAGGGGGAGGACCAACTGCTGTTATTAACCAATCGTTAGTTGGTGCAGTGCTCGAAGCGAGAAAATTTTCACAGGTAACAAAAGTATATGGTGCTATAAATGGAGTAAATGGGATAGTTAATGAAAATTTCCATGATTTAAGTCGTGAGACAACTCATAATCTAGAACAGGTGGCTATGACACCATCATCTGCACTTTTATCTACAAGAGACAAGCCAGATGAAGAATATTGTAAGGAAATATTTAAGGTGCTTAAAGCTCATGAAATAAGATATTTCTTTTATATTGGAGGAAATGATTCATCTGATGCAGTTAGAATAGTAAATCAGCAAGCTAAAATTGCAAGTTACGAGCTTAGGGCGATTCATATACCCAAAACAATAGATAATGATCTCATGGTTAATGATCATACTCCTGGATATGGATCTGCAGCCAAATACATTACAAGTGCATTTATTGGCGTTAATCTTGATAATAGAGCATTACCAGGGATATATATAGGGGTAGTCATGGGGCGACATGCAGGATTCTTAACGGCAGCCGCGGCCCTAGCTAAAAAGTACGAAGATGATGGACCACATTTAATATATGTACCTGAAAAAGTATTTAAAATAGATCAATTTTTGATGGATGTTAAAGAGGTTTATGATAAATATGGAAGATGTGTAATAGCTGTTTCGGAAGGGATTCAAGATGAAAAAGGAGTGCCAATTATTGCAAGTCTTATGGATAGAGTAGAAACAGATGCCCATGGAAACATACAACTTTCAGGATCAGGAGCATTAGGAGATCTTTTGTGTAAGCACATTAGAAATAATTTGAATATCAGCAGAGTTAGATCTGACACATTTGGATACCCTCAAAGAAGTTTTATGGGCTGTGTTTCAGATGTGGATAGGAATGAAGCTCGCGAAGTAGGAGAAAAAGCTGCACAATTTGCACTTTGGGATAATGTTGATGGTTCAATTACTATTCATAGAACAGGTCATTATTCAGTAGATTATAGACTTACACCACTTGACGCAGTAGCAGGTAAGACAAGGGTAATGCCTGATAATTTTATTAATAATGCATGCAATAATGTAACTGACGCATTCTTAAATTATGCTAGGCCGTTACTAGGTTCGGATATGCATTATGCACATAGACTTAGGGCATCTAAAGTGCCGAAAATTCTATATAAACAGGGTAATTTATTTCCATTATAATAATAAAGCTAGCAATAGCAAGTAAATATTTGATTCTTTAAATATTTACTTGCTATTGCTATTAAATGAGTAAAATATTTATATTTTAGAACTAGGGCTTATAGCATCTTTAACCTTGCTATAAGCATAATCAAGTGAAGAATCTAAATTATTATTATTTTTTCCTCCACCTTGTGCAGAGAAGGCACTTCCACCACCTTTTCCATCAATTAGAGTTATAGCATCCTTTAGAAGAGAATCCATTTTAATTATATTTAAATCCTTTGAACACATGAATAAAAGATTAGCTTTATCATCAGATTTTACTCCAAATAAAACTATGACCTTTGTAGCGGATACTAATTTTGTTGCTAACATGTTAGCATATTTTAAATCAACGTTATCATAAATGCATTTAAGTACCCTAATGTCTTCTATTTTGGGGGATGTTTCTAACATGTTTTGAACTTCATACTGCGCAACCGTTGCCTTTAATACTCTTTTTTCAGTGAGCGCTTTATTAAGTTCACCTGAAAGCCGTTCTACTTCGGATAAAACGGTATCATTATTACAGCATAAAAGTTTAGACATTTTTTCTATAGCTTCATGTTTTAAGGCATAATCAGAAACTGCCCTTCCCCCACACAGAAACTCAATTCTTAGACCAGTCTTATATTTCTCTAATTTTGTAACCTTAATTAGTTGCACCTCAATAGTAGAACTCGGATGTATACCACAACAAGGATTTACATCAATATCACCAATTTTCACTATTCTAACTTTTTCACCAGCTTTTACTGGGATTTTTTTCGATAATATTTTTTTTAGTTCTGAGCTAGTTGGATATAGTACTTCTATGTTAATATTGTCTAAAACTATTTTGTTAGCTTTTTTTTCAGCAATAATAATTTCACTACTGCTAATAGCTTTATCAATATCAATGGTTGTAGAATTTGTCCCAAGATGAAAGCCTATGGTATTTGCATTAAATAAATCATGGATACAAGCAGAAAGTATATGCTGACCCAGGTGCTGTTGCATATAATCAAACCGCATGTCAAAATCTATGCTACATTTAACCCTGTGAATTTTTAAAGGTTTCACTTCAACTACATGATATATTTTCTCATCTTCTTCATATACATAGGTTACCGTAGCTCCATTTATAAACCCAGTATCACACGGTTGACCACCACCTTCAGGGTAAAAATAGGTTTCATTCAGTTCAACATGATACTTGTTTTCTTTTTCAATTACATTTATGATTTCAGCTGTAAATTCTGTTTGATATGGGTTTTCATAATATAACTTTTCCAAATTTAAGCATCTCCTTTTACTAACTATGCATGTATATAGTTCATGATGTATTTTTAATATATGTAAATTCAAGATTTTATAATTAACTCTACAAAAATATTTAAAAAAATACTTTTGTTTGTTTCAATCTATATTATACCATAAGAATATTATGGTTATTAAGGAATACTCTATAAAGTAGACAAATGAAAAAAAATCTACACATAGGGTGTTTTTAAAATTTAATAAGTTTTTTTTAATAATCATCATGTTAAGGGTTAGTCCTTGCATATATATTATAATATTAAAAATAATCTTAGTAGGAGGTATCAAATGGATTTTAAAAATATAATACAAAATGATAGAGAAAATAAAATAAAAAGTAAATTTGAAGGAAATTTTTTGGAGTATTTAGATATAATTAAAACTAATCCTGATAAGGCTAAACTTTCTCATAAGAGGATGTATGACACAATAATAAAAGGAGGATTTGAAATCCTAAAGCCTGAGGAAAACCCAAGAATAAGAAAAATATATGGTAATGATCTGATAAAAAGGTACACATTTTTTAAAGAAGATTTTTTTGGAATTGACAAAGTATTGATGAAGCTCGTTAGTTATTTTTACTCAGCATCTATGAAGGGCGAGGAATCTAGGCAGGTACTGTATTTAGCGGGTCCTGTAGGAGCTGGAAAGTCATCACTCGTGGAATCTTTGAAGAAAGCTTTTGAAAGTACAGAACCAGTTTATATTTTAAAAGGATGTCCTATGAATGAAGAACCATTGCATTTAATTCCAAAGCACATGCGTCGTGACTTTGAGGAAATGCTCGGAGTTGAAATCGAAGGGGATCTTTGCCCGGCATGTAAGTATAGGCTACTTAATGAATATAATGGAGAATATGAAAAATTTCCAGTTACAACTACTTCTTTTTCAATAAGATCAAGAAAAGGCATAGGTGTTGTTCCACCGGTAGATCCTAATAATCAAGATACTTCAATTTTAACAGGTTCCGTTGATATATCTAAAATGGATATGTATTCAGAGGATGATCCTAGAGTTTTTTCTCTTAATGGAGCATTTAATGTTGGCAATAGAGGGGTTGTAGAATTTATTGAAGTATTCAAAAATGATGTTGAGTATCTTCATACCATAATAACAGCAACTCAAGAAAAATCAATACCATCACCAGGAAAGGGCTCTATGATTTACTTTGATGGTATAATTATTGCCCATTCAAATGAAGCCGAATGGAATAGGTTTAAGTCGGATCATACTAATGAAGCTATTTTAGATAGAATTGTGAAGGTTGAGGTTCCTTATTGCCTTGAGCTAAATGAAGAAATTAAGATTTACGAAAAGATTCTTAAGAAGAGTAACTTTAAACCTCATATAGCACCACACACCATTGAAACTGCCGCAATGTTTGCATTGCTTTCAAGATTTAAACCTTCAAATAAGGTAGACCCTATAACAAAGCTTAAGATTTATAATGGCGAGGAAATAGTAGAAAAGGGAACTACTAAGAAAATGGATATTAGTGAATTAAGAGAAGAAGCAGGTCTTGACGAAGGAATGCATGGTATTTCCACAAGATTTATAGTAAAGGCAATTGATAATGCTATTTCAAATTCAGAATGTGATTGTATAAATCCACTTAGCATTATGGAAAGTATTATTAAATCCGTTAGGGAAATGGACATTGCTGAGGATGAAAAAAAGAAGTATATGGGTTATGTTCAGGATAGTATTAGAAAAGAATACAATAAAATCTTAGAGAAAGAAGTAACTAAAGCGTTTATACACAGCTACAAAGAACAGGCAGAAAGTTTATTTGATAACTATATTGATAATGCGGAAGCTTTTGTTAATAAGGCAAAATTAAAGGATAAAGCTACAGGCGAGGAGCTTATGGCAGATGAGAACTTTATGAGATCAATAGAAGAGCAGATTGGGATATCTGAGAGCTCTTCGAAGGGATTTAGAAGTGATGTAACTTCTTATATGTTTTATGTGGTTAGAAATGGTGGAAAAATCAAATATGAGTCTTATGAGCCTTTAAAAGAAGCAATTGAAAAGAAACTTACAAGCTCAGTAAAAGAATTATCAAGAATTATAACTAGATCTAGAGTTCGCGATAAGGACCAAGATGAAAAATATAACGTAATGGTTGAACAAATGAAGGGAAATGGCTATTGTGATTATTGTTGTGACGTAATACTGAAATACGCTGCTAATAATTTATGGAAGGATTAACCCTATGGCAATATTTAGGGATTATAACGTTACTCCCATAGAGCATGATCGGGCTGCAGAGGACAGACGACGTCATCGTCAGCTTGTTGAGAAATCCATAAAAGAGAATCTGGGAGATATATTGTCAGAAGAAAGTATTATAGGGCAAAGTAAGGATAAAAAAATTAAGATACCAATAAGAGGCCTTAAGGAATATGAATTTATTTTCGGTAAAAACAAGGGCGGAGTAGGTAGCGGTGATGGGTCTGAAAAAAGAGGTCAAGTCATAGGGAAGGAAAAGGCTGAAGGTGAAGGCAAGGGTAAAGGCACAGCAGGTGATGATGAAGGGGAAGATATCTATGAAACTGAGATAACCTTAGAAGATGCTTTAAATTACCTGTTAGAGGATTTAGCACTTCCTGAAATGGATAAAAAAAAGTTTAAAGAGATTTTAACGGAAAATGGTATTAAAAGAGCAGGATATCAAAAACATGGTATTAATCCACGCCTTGCTAAAAAAAGAACAGTGGGCGAGAAAATTAAAAGGCAACAGGCGAAAAGTAAAGCTTTAATGGAAGAAAATGCAGGCGAAGAAATTGAAAGATTGCCTTTTAAAAATGAGGATTTAAGATATCACAGAATAAAACAAGATTTTAAGAGAGAGTCAAATGCAGTTATCCTATGTGTAATGGATGTATCTGGGTCAATGGATAACACAAAGAAGTATTTAGCTCGTTCCTTCTTCTTTGTATTATCTCAATTTATTCAATCCAAATATTCTAATGTGGAGGTTAGTTTTATTGCACATACAACTGTTGCTCAGGAGGTAAACGAAGTTGATTTTTTTCATAAAGTTGAATCAGGGGGTACTTATATTTCTAGTGGATTAAATAAGGCATTAGAAATAATTGAAAAAAGATATAATCCTGAAAATTGGAATGTGTATGTTTTTTACGTTAGTGATGGAGATAATTGGCAAGAAGACAATGAAAAAGCTATAAAGGCCGCAAAAAATATTTGTGAGGTAAGTAATTTATTTGGGTACGCTGAGCTTATGAATAGCTACTACTCTGCTTCTATGAAAAACATTTTTTCTAAGGGAGTAACTAATAAAAATTTTCTTTCAGTGGAAATAAAGAAGAAAGAGGATTTGTGGAAAGGCCTTAAATACATGCTGAAAAAAGATGGAGAGAGGTGACATGGGTTTGGAGTATACCTTAAAGGATTTAGAAAATTGGAATGAAAAAATTGAGGATATAGTGAAAAAAAAAGGACTTAATTTCTATCCTCAAGAATTTGAAATAATAGGATATAAGGATATGCTAGGCTATGAATCTTATATTGGAATGCCTTCAATGTACCCACATTGGAGCTTTGGAAAATCATACGAAAAAAATAGCACTGTATATAAATATAATTTATCAGGACTACCTTATGAGATGGTTATAAATTCAGATCCGTGTATTGCATATTTAATGAAGGATAACACACTGTTATTACAAATTTTAACTATAGCTCATGTTTATGGACATAATGATTTTTTTAAAAACAATAGATTGTTTAAGGATGGAACTAGAGCTGCGTCTACTGTAGAGATGTTTAAATTTCATGCAGATATGGTAAGAAGTTATATAAATGATCCAAGTATAGGATACGAAAAGGTAGAAAGATTATTAGATGCAGCGCATGCCATAAAGTTTCAAACATCTAGGGTTATCGGGGAAAAAAGAATACCAGAGGAAGTTTTAAAGCAAAGACTTTTAGATGATTATAAAAACAATAATGAGGTTCATGATAGTTTGGATGCATATGTGAAGCTGGAATTTCCAGAAATAAACAAAATACCTATAGAACCTGAGGAGGATATTATATATTTTATTATAAAACATGGTGATATAGAGGAGTGGGAGAAGAGCTTACTTGAAATTGTAAGGAAGGAAACTGCATACTTTATGCCTCAAATTGAAACAAAAATAATGAATGAAGGCTGGGCTAGCTTTTGGCATTATAATATATTAAAGGAACTGGATTTACCAACTTCACTCCATTTAGAATTCATTAAGCGTCATAATGATGTAATAGCGCCTGGGTATGGATCCATAAACCCATATTTCGTAGGATTTAAGATATTTGAAGATATTTTAAAAAAATATGGGAAGGATAAAATATTTGAAGTTAGGGAAATTGAACGAGATGAATCTTTTTTAAGAAAGTATTTAACAGAAGAACTATGTGAAGACCTTAATTTATTTGAGTATGCGGCTCAAGATGGGAATTATGTAGTGAAAGAAGTAGCCGATGACAATGGATTTAAAAGTATTAGAAATACCTTAGCTAGTTCTTGTGGGGTGGGGTCTATCCCACTTATTAGAGTAGCAGAAATGTCCCAAAAGGATAAAACTCTAATCTTAGAGCATGTCTTTGATGGAAGAGAATTAAACATTGCTTACGCGGAAGCTACATTAAAGTATATATATAATTTATGGGGTCATAAAGTAATTTTAAATACAACACAAACTGGAAACAAAATTAAGATTGAATGTGCTGATGATAAGATTGTTGTGAAAATGTAATAGAACCCTCTGCAAAGCATGAGCTTTACAGAGGGTTCTATTATTTACATACTATTTAACTAAATCTTCTATAGAATTAATATCCATATACTTAGGAACAACTAAACCTATTTTAGCTCCTTCTAGGTTTGGTCCTAGATCTTCAACTTTACCTTTGTAGTCGGACATGTATTTCGCATGTGTTGCTGGTAACCACGCTGCAACAATAGCATCTGCATCACCACTAGCTACTGCAGCCCACATTGGTCCTGCGTCTACTTGCGTAAGTTTAACTTTGTATCCCATATCTTCCAACACTAATCCAATTACATTAGTAGATGCAATTTCTGTATCCCAAGCAACGTAAGCAATATTAATTGGTTTGCCATCTACTTTTGTTGCACCTTCAGTCCATTTACTTACTGTGTCTTTATTGTCAGTAATCCATTGACTTGCAATTTCCTTTGCGTCTCCTCCAGCGTTTATTTTAAGCATAACAGCTTCTGAGTATGCAGGGGTCCAAGCAAATTGGTCTAATATTTTATAAGCATCAGGCATATCTTCTTTTAGGCCTTTGCGTACAACTGTGTTTATATGTTCAGCCTCTCCAAAAGAACCTTTAGGGTCTTCTAAGTACTTTAAGTCATATTTACTAAACATCCAGTGGGGTGACCAACCAGTAATTATAATTGGCTCCTCGGCTTTATACGCATCTGCAAGTGCTTGTGTCATAGCAGCACCTGAACTAGTTTGTACAGCATAATCTAATTTGTAGTCTTTAACAGCTTGCTCGGCAGCTTGAACTACGCCTGAACCAGCATCTATACCTGTAATTTTATAATCCATTTGCTCACCAATAGTTTTATCAGCACTCTTAGGTTCTTCAGCAGTTTTATTAGTACAGCCAACAAAAGTTAGTGCTACTATGCCAAATGCTACGGCACCAAGTTTTTTCCAATTGTTTTTTATCATAAATTTATTCCCCCTTATATTTCACATATTACTTTTCGAAAAATTTTAGAAAAGTAATATGAATTTAACTATTTAAATTTTAAACATCACTTATTTTATTTAGTGCTTGAGTAATACGATCCAATATCATAGCCAATATAACAATAGCTAGCCCAGAAGCAAACCCTTGTCCGGCCTCATTCCTGGTAACAGCTCTAAAAACTTCAACACCTAATCCGTCAGCACCGATCATAGAAGCTATAACAACCATAGATAGTGATAACATTATTGTTTGGTTAACACCTGCCATAATTGTATTTTTTGCTAGTGGAAGTTGAACTTTCAATAGTTTTTGCGTTGGAGTTGATCCGAATGCATTTGCTGCTTCAATTAGTTCCGGCGAAACTTGGCGAATACCAAGATTGGTTAGCCGTACAACTGGAGGCATTGCAAATATAACGGATGCAATAATCCCAGGTACCATTCCTATACCAAAGAAAGAAACAGCAGGTATTAAATAGACAAAGGCAGGCATAGTCTGCATAAAATCTAATACTGGAGTTATTATATTTTGAACTGTTGTATTTTTTGACATCCAAATTCCAAGAGGGATACCGATTAAAATTGATATAAAGCTAGCTGTTAAAATCAATGCTAGAGTAAGCATAGTTTGTTCCCAAAATCCAAGATTTTGTATTAACAGTAACCCTAATAAAGTAAATAAAGATAATCCCCATTTTTTCTTGGTTATAAATATAGTTAATACTACTATAATTAAAACAAAAACTAATGGTGGTATAGCTATCAATACATCACTTAAACCAGATATAATCCCATCAAGCGAATCTTTAATTGGTTCAAAGAACCACTGAGCATTTTCTCTAAGCCATGCAGTAACAAAGTCAGCCCATTTAACTATTGGTAGTTGTGGTATTTGTGTCATCCATATTCACCTCATTTCCTGCAAGAGCCGCTAGTACTGCGCCTCGAACTATAATTCCTTTTAATATTTTGTTTTCAACAACTGCTACGGGCACAGGAGAATTGTGTATTACTTCAAATAAATCATTTAATGATAAATCTGGAGCAACCACAGGGACATCTGTAATCATAACAGCATAAATATCTTTATTCCCATTTTTTACGGCTTCCGATGCGGCATCGGCAGTTACAACTCCAAGGAACTCTTTATTTTTATTAATAACATAAATGCTTGAAATTCCAGCCTGTCTCATACGTTGAAGCGCAACTCGTGGACCATCTTTTTCTATATCTATAGTCTCAGGACGTTTCATAACATGTTGTGCAGAAAACACCTTAGATCTATCTACATCTTGAACAAACTTCTTAACATAATCATCAGCTGGGTTTGTCATAATTTCTTCTGGAGTACCAACCTGCACAATTAATCCATCTTTCATAATTGCAATTTTATCTCCAATTTTAAGTGCTTCATCTAAGTCATGTGTAATAAATATAATCGTTTTATGCATAGATGCTTGTAAATCTATAAGTTGATCTTGCATCTCTTTACGAATTAGCGGATCTAGGGCAGAAAACGCTTCATCCATTAATAAAATATCTGGATCATTAGCTAGCGCCCTTGCAAGGCCTACCCTTTGCTTCATTCCGCCAGATAATTGACCAGGATATTGATCCTCATAGCCTGTTAAACCTACCAATTGTAATGATTCAATAGCCTTTTCTCGAATTTCCTTTTTATTCATTCCTTGTATTTCTAATCCGAATCCGGCATTCTCCCAAACAGTGCGATGTGGAAATAATCCAAATCCTTGGAAAACCATGCTTAGTTTCTTTCTTCTGGTCTCTCTTAATGTACGCTTATCCATTTTTGCTAAATCTTCACCATCTACGAGTACACTACCTGCATTTGGCTCAATTAGTCGATTAATTAATCTTACAAGAGTAGATTTTCCACTTCCAGATAATCCCATGATAACAAAAATTTCTCCGGAGTGTACTTCAAATGATACTCTATTTACACCTACAGTCATTCCTGTTTCTTTTAAAATATCTGGTTTTGTTTTTCCTTCTTGTAAAAGATTTATACCTTGTTTAGCGTTTTTACCAAAAATCTTGGTCAAACCTTTAACTTCAATTTTTAACATTTATCCACCTCTTTTAGTATTTAATCTATGTATTATTTGTAAACATATCCATGTAAGTTTATAGCATATGCTTATATTATAACAAACTTAACTAGGAAATTCAAGTTTATGATAGGTATCGACCTTTAAGCATTTAAGCATTTCGTCCATTTACTCTAGATAACTTTATTTAACTGGATATTTAGGATGTTTATTATAGTACTCTTATTATTGTTATTAAGCCCTATGAATAATTCACATAGTAAAACTTAATTTATCATATTTTATAATACCCACTTTTAATGAAACATATTATAAAAAAGAATATGCATTTTTTAATTTAACTATTACATTGGATAGGAATCACATTAGAATATAAGCATGAAACATTTGATTATTGTAGGCGCTTAGCTTATGATATATATCTGAGTAGTAGAATTTACTGATGTAAAAAAGAAGGTGCTACTAAGAAAATTAATTCTATATATTAAGGAGAAGATTTATGAAAGATAAAAAAATACTATTAGCAAATAGTTTATTATTATTAGCATTGTTGATATTTGTTTCAATACCTCATATAGCAAATATAGTATTTAGATTAAATGGTTCTATAACCGAAAATGTTTCACTACTTCTTTCTGGAGGGACTAGTGTTATAGCACTTGGAGGAATTGCTTTATTGTATTGTAGGATTACTAAAAGAAAATTTAGTAAAGTAATGGTAATAAAGAAAATTACTACAAAACAAGTTCTTTTAACAATGTTCGTAGCATTTGGTACTTTTATTTTTGCAGCGGGTATTAATTCTATAAGTATGAAGTTGTTCCCCATTGTGATAAAGGATGGCATGGAAATATCTAAATTAGTAAGCAACAGCTCAACATTATTAGGAATAATTGTAATAATTTTGATTCCAGCGTTTTTTGAGGAAGTGTTTTTTAGAGGTGTTTTCTTAGATGCTTATGAAGGGAAAAGTAAAAAAATAAAATATTTTATAATAATTACAATATTTGCAACCTTTCATGGTAATATAATGCAAATTATCTATGTGTTATTTTTGGGATTTATTTTATTAGAGATAAGGGAATATACGGGATCACTCCTAGGGAGTATGCTATTTCACGCAACAAATAATGCAATATCATTTACTTTAAGTAAAGTAGCAAATCATTATATGAAGATTATGAATAATGGGATAGAACCAGAACAAGCAGCTGCTACAGCGGAAGCAATGAATGTTAGCTTATATGTAGTGATGCTTAGAGCATCAATATTTTTATTGATTGGTGGTGCTATATTATTTATAAACCTAAGAAAACTGAAAGAATATAAAGAGGAAAAGGATGGATTAGAAATCAAAGAAGAAGTGGAGTACATCCAAGGAGAATACGTTCAAGAAGAAAAATATATAGTGGAAGATAAAACAAAATATATTCCACTAGTTATATATTTTGTTTCCATTACTATATTAATTATTTTAAGTTATTAATTTATTAATTTATAAAAGTAATGTGATTTTAGGGAGGGAAAAAATGTTTAAAAAATTAAAAAAAATACAGTATAATTCACCAGTAATATTAACTTTTACTTTTTTAGCCCTTGTTAGTTATTTATTATGTTATTTAACAAATGGTATATTGACTCGCTTACTTTTTTCAAATTATAGAACTTCCCTTTTGGATCCAATGCAATATGTGAGGCTCTTTTCTTATATATTAGGTCATGCTAATTGGGCTCACTTTTCAGGCAATTTTATAATAATTTTAATAATTGGACCTATGCTAGAAGAAAAGTATGGTTCGAAAGTTTTAATACAGTTAATATTGGTAACTGCTTTTGTTACAGGTCTAATAAATACAATTTTCTCGAGTGCTGCACTGCTGGGTGCCAGTGGAATTGTGTATATGTTTATTATTTTGGGGTCTTTTACTAATGCTGAGAAGGGGAGAGTTCCACTTACTTTAATAATTGTCTTTTTTGTATTTATTGGTAGAGAAATCTTTGCAGGTGCTTTTGCTCAAGATAATATTTCACAACTTGCACATATTATTGGTGGACTTTGTGGAGCGTTATTTGCTTTTAAAATTAAATATAGAGAGAATATATAGGGAAACTAAGAGTAACAAGAAATAGAAGTCACAAATAGATGCTACCAATAGATAATTCATTATCTATTGGTAGCATCTATTTTCAAAAAATAAGTATTTGTTATATAATTATTAATGAAATTACATAGGTGGTATGCTTGCTGGTGGAGCAAAACTTATGGTATTTGGGATTTTAACTCTG
>NZ_JAENWL010000199.1 GCF_016650095.1 Clostridium sp.
AGGAGGAATATTTAAGTTCTTATTATTTATCTCATCAAATTAAGGATATGGCTGGAACAAATTTTAGTGAACTCGTAAATATTGTACGAGTAGATGAATCTATTAAATTGTTATTAGATACAGACAAAACTATATCAGATATTTCTATGGATGTTGGTTTTTCTCATACTAGATATTATAATAAGAGCTTTAAGGAACACTATAAGTGTACCCCTTTACAATTCAGAAAAAAATATTATATACCTGATGAAAAATTTGATAGCTTTAAAAAAATACAAACACATGATTTATCTGAAGGACTGCAGTACTTATCTTATTATTTGGAAGACTATGATAGATTTAACTATACAAATAGAATTATAAAGCTTCAAACAGACTTTTCACTTCCAAGTACAGAATTACAACATATATGGAAGGAAAAAATAAATTTAGGACAAGCAAAGGAACTTATTAAAGCAGGGGAACAGGGCTATTTGAGGGCTATTCAAGAAGCTATAGGCTTTAAAAATGGTATAATTCAAAACTTATTTGGAAAAGAAATGAAAATATATTTCAATGAAAATGCAAGATTTTTAAATTGGAATGAAGTTGATAAACTACTCGAATTTTTAATGGATATATCCCTTGTACCATTAATAATTTTGAACCAGACTTTTGAAGATAAAAGTTCTTTCATAAAGCTTTTAGAGAGCTTTATACTGTATTTTGCTGATATATATGGAATAGAGGTAGTAAGGTTATGGAAATTCCAAGCCTCTAAAGATCTATCTTTAGAGTATATACATATTACGCGGGAAATTTTCGAAAAATACGAATTGCAGAATTTAATAGAGGAACCTTTTAATGTTCCAAAAGCAATAAATACAATTTTTGATTCTTCCTATATGCTTCCATATATTATTCATAATTTTATTAATAATAAAAATAGCCTGCTTACTCTGACTGCTTTTGATACTGTGGAAGAAAACTCAATTTTAAATAATGAATTATTTTTTGGCTCTCCTGGTTTAATTACATTAAACGGAATAAAAAAAGTTTCCTACTATGCTTATTATTTATTGTCAAAACTAGGAAATGAGGTTATAGACCATGGCGATGGATACATTATTACAAGGCAAGATGATGATCTTCAGGTCTTACTTTACAGTTACAGTGATGAGCTTAATACCCTAATTAAACTAGAGGATTTATCTAAAGGTAAGGGTATTAAAAATATTACTGAGAGAAAGATATCCTTATCCATTAAAAATTTAGTTCACGACTATAAAGTTATTAAATATGAAATTGGAGAAAAGGTCGGCTCAGCCTACGATATCTGGCTACGCATGGGTAAACCCAATAGGCTTAGTTTTGATGAATGGAAAATTTTAACTAAGATTTCTACACCTAATATTTCTTTATCTTATGCTAAAAAAACTGCAGTTTATAATAATATAATAAAGATAGAGGGTTATGGTTCTACCTTAATAGTTCTTCAAAAAGTACAAAAACACCTATTTTAAGGTGTTTTTTTGTTATTTAAGCATTATCTATTATCACATGTTAGCAACTTTGTACTTTATATTTAGCAACTGTGTGAATGCTAAAATATTCATAATGTCTTAAAATAATACTATAGAAAGAAAAATTTTAAGGAGAAGTGGATTTCATGACAATGGGTAACATGACAGAAAGCAATAAGATGTTTGGTGAGGAGAAAATTGGAAAGCTATTATTAAAATTTTCCGTACCAGCAGTAATTTCATTAATGGTAGTTGAAATGTACAACATGGTGGATTCTATGTTTTTAGGGCAAGCAATAGGAGCTAATGCTATCGGTGCTTTAACCATAGCCTTTCCAATTCAAAGATTATTTGTAGCAATATCTATGCTTATAGCTATTGGTGCCTCTACCTCAGTTGCAAGAAGCTGTGGAGACGAAGATTTTGAAAACTTAAGAATTATAATACCTAATGCTATAGTTCTAATGTTTATAATAGCTTCGGTAACTGGGATTAGTATTTTTATTTTTAGGAATAAAATCATAATTGGTTTAGGTGCTTCAGAAAATATATTTCCGCTAGCAAAAGATTATGTGAGTATAATATTACTGGGCACTTTGTTTCAATCCTTTACTGTAATTGCCTCCTATATTATAACTGCTTTTGGAAACACTAAAATAGTTTTAATAGGCACCTCTATTGGAGCAATTTGCAATGTACTTATAGATTATTACCTAGTAAATATATTTCATTTTGGTGTAAAAGGAGCTGCTATCGCAACAGTATTATCTCAGATAATATCTTTTATATATGTTCTAACTGTATTTATGAAAATAAAGAATGTTTTAAAATTTTCCATTAAATTGACCCTTAATAAAGCAGTGTCAATTGGAATAATATACGTTGGATTTTCAACCTTTATAATAGAGATATCAGATGCAGTAGTCGCTGCTATCTTAAACAATTTACTATCCTCCTATGGCGGGGATTTGGCTATAGTAACAGTTGGATTAACTACAAGGGTTTCAATGTTTTTATTTATGACGATTATGGGTATAAGCTCAGCTATGCAACCTATAGCTGCCTATAACTATGGTGCTGGAAATTATACAAGATTAAAAGAAGTTGTCAAAATATCTATAATTGCAGTATCTGTAAGCTCAACTATATTGTGGGCAGTATTTATGATTTTTGCCGAAGGACTTATAGGAATATTTATAAATGATAGCGCTATTATAGAACAAACAGCAAAAGCTTTTAGAATAATTATAGCTGTATTCCCATGCCTTGGAATATATTATTTAGCAATCTCTTATTACCAAGCTATAAATAGAGTTAAAGCCTCTTTCAAGTTATCTATTTACAGGCAGCTAATAATATTTATCCCACTAGTGTATTCTCTTGTAATCGGTCTGGACATGGGTGTGCTAGGGGCATGGATTGCTTATCCAGTATCAGATATAATATCCTTCATTACAGCTACTATATTCCTTAAATATACTTATATTTCACTAGAAATACTAGAGATGCATCAAGTATTTAAGAAGAACAAGGCTAAATTTAATAAAGCAAGACTTGCTAATGCAACTATTTAACAACTTGCCTTATTTCTCCCTCTTTTATCATTTTTATATTCCCATAAAAGTGTAATCGATCATTCATTACTACTATTCCATCCCCATCATTACATGCATAAACCGTGTTGCCCGTATATTTAGAATATTCTTTTAAATCATACAAATAATTGCTATCTTCATTCCAATGCGGTATAAAGTCAAAATCAACTAGTGCTAAAGATGATAAATCTGATAAACCAACTATATCCTCATCACTAAATTGTGCAGTTGATATGTCTTTTGACATAAGTATTGCACCTGCACCTACCCCTATAATATGACCCCCATTTTCAACATACCTTCTAAGTCTAGTTATAAAATACCTTTTTTTTAGATTATTCAAAAAATAATAGGTATTCCCACAGGCTAGGTAGATCACATCTGATTTAAATATATTTTCTATTTTATCTATATTACAAAAGTCATCTATATCAAAATAGATAAATTCAAAATTTCCATATTCTCTTAACTCAATTTTTGTTTTCTCAAAATGTTTTAGTTCTCTATCAGTCATTGAAGGTATAAAGCTTAAAGTATATTTTTTATCTAAAAATATTTCTCTCGTTTTTACTTTTAAATCCATGTTATCGTTTTCAGTAAAATCACTAAGTAAAACCAGTGCTCCCATATTATTATCATCCCACTTCCATATTAATGTATAGGTTTTACATTGTACCTTGCCATTAAGTATTCGTCGTCATATTTCCCATTTCTAATTATTGCATATTTTTTAATGCCTTCTATCTCAAAACCTAAAGATTTATATAAATTTATTGCTTTTTCATTATCTGTGAAAACTCCGAGTTCTATTCTTACAAGCATCAACCAATTATCGCCTATATCAATTAAATTTCTCATTAGAGCTTTACCTATTCCCCTACACTGGTATTCTCTATTTATCATTATTACAACGCTGCCAGAATGCCTTAGTCTATTTGATCTATTTACTGATAGACTAGCAACTCCGACTACTCTCTTACCCCCATCTTCTTCTACCTCTCCTACTAGCATATGGTCATTTTCTGTAAGCCCATTTATAAAGCATTGTGTTCTTTCAACTCTATCACTAGTTATACCCAATATATTTTCTCTAACTCCATCTTGCCGCCGTATCTCATTTATAAATACTGCATCTTCAAGTTTTACTGGTCTTATTATAAAATTCATACCCCAATTCCCTCCCCCAAATATATTAATAAAAAGCAAAAAAATTCCACGAAATCACTTTAGAAGTGACTCCGTAGACTTATCTACGTGTAGGAAAGTTCCCTGTACCACTAACATTTGTTAGGTACACTCACTGTATATGTATATATTATGATATTACCAATATATTGTCAATGTAAAAAATAATAAAAACTTCAATTTTTCAGTTCAGGTCTACATTTAATGTTACAGTTACTATTTCTGGTCTATTGAATATTCTTTGAGGAAAAGTACTATTGCCAAGTCCTCTGCTTATTACCATAGTGGTATTATTCTTTCTGTGTATACCTTTATAATACTTTGGCCAAAAACCTTGATTTGGTGAAAGTATTCCACCTACAAAAGGAATAATAACTTGCCCACCATGAGCATGGCCAGTAAAAGCAACATCTATATTATTATTAACATAAAGGTCAAAAAATTCAGGTCTGTGGGAAAGTAATATTTTAAAATACTTTTCATTATTAACGCGAAGCAATTCACTTTTCATTATATCTTCATTCTTATAATTTTCAGAAGAACCAGAGGTATTAAAAGCAGGGTCATCTACTCCCAAAACGAGGATTTTTTCACTATTCTTTTCGTATGCAATAGATTCATTCCTTAAAACGACTACTCCCTTTACCTTAAGTTTTTTTTCTAAAGATGCAAATTTTCCAGACCAGCCCTCATGGTTTCCATTAACATAATATATTGGTGCTATGGATTTTATTTTATCAATGAATGACAGTACATTTTCTTCATTATATCTTCGTCTATCTACTAAATCTCCTGTAATAACTATAATATCTGGATTTTGTGATTTTATTTTATTTGTTAGAGTGTTATTATCTTTATAAAAAACTTTACTATGTAAATCTGAAATTTGAACTATTTTAAAATTATCAAAAGCTTTTGGAAGCATGCTACTCTTTATATTATACTTGGAAACTACTATATTATTATTTTCAAAATACGAAAAGAAAACTAAAAAAATAATAATAGCAATAAGTATAATGTATTTTTCGCAAAAAATTCTATTAATCATAGTTGGCACCATGTCCTTTCAATTTATATAATGATTATCTCACAAAAAGTGGAAAACATCGAGTATAAATATGAAGGGGACGGTGCCACCCACATGGCAAGTGGCATTTGAATAAATTTTTAAAAACTAAATTTATTCATTTTTTCTCTAAGATCATTAGTTGAATTTTCTAGTTGTTGTACTAGTTTGTCCATATTCACTGTTTCAATATATTGATTTTCAATTACGGAGCCTATTTGATTTACAGAATTTGTGAACTCTGAGCAAATAATATTTACCTCTTTAAGTGTATTTATAACGTTGCTATTTTCATTATTTAATGTGTCAATGCTAAGATCTATCTGTCCAATAGAGGAAACAATATCCTCTGTAGAACTCAATGCCTTCTGATAACTTCCAATAGTATCATTTATAGCACTATCTTGCTCATTAAAAACCCTATTTACTTCATCTATGCTTGTTTCAGTTTTGAACATATTGTTATTAACACTACTAACTATATCCTGTATTTTGCACATTTGCTCTCCTATGCCCTCTGATAAATTCCTAATTTCTCTAGCTACCACGCTAAAACCTGCCCCATATTTCCCTGCACTAGCTGCTTCTATAGATGCATTTAATGACAATATATGAGTTCTTTTAGATATGTTGTTTACAACATCCACTATATCTTTAATCCCCATTAAATCCGCATATAATTCCTTGAAAGATGTATTTACTCCATTTAATTTATCTGTACTTTCCATATTTATATATTTTAAGCTAGTTACTGTACTTATATTAATATTGTTAATATTCTTAATATTTTCAGCTTTTAAATACATATCTGTAGATTGTACCTTTATGCTTTGGACCTTTTTAGTTATAGCTTCAAAGGAACTTACGCTTAAATCGATCACATTGTTTAACTTATCAGTATCCTCTGATACCAACTGAGTATTTTCTGTAATTATCTCCATGCCTGCAACTATATTATGTTGAGTCGTCCCTGTAACCTTATTAATATGTAGAAGTTCTTCAGTTACCTTCTTTACGTCAAATACTAAAGATTTAATATTCTCCGTCATAAAATTAAAACTTCGTGACAGTTTACCAATCTCATCATTACTTTTTATTTCATTAACAACTGCAAGATTTCCTTTTGAAATTTCCACTGTATTTTTCACTAGGACCTCCATAGGCCTCAGAATCTTTCTAATAAATATGTAACATAAAGGTACCATTACTATAAGCATTATAAAGGTCATTAATACTATAAGATTTCCCAATAAATTTGATGCACTTTTAATATTATTCTCGTTTACTGTAAGAACTACTAAACTTTTTAATTCAGGCACACTAATATAAAATGCGCTAAACGTTTCTTCTCCTCTCTTATAAGTAAGTTCCTTCAT
>NZ_JAENWL010000104.1 GCF_016650095.1 Clostridium sp.
AAAATAATTATCATCTACTATTGATTTCACTTCGATTTTAAATTTTTTGTGGTTATTTTCTTGTAAGGTACTAATTTTCTCTACCTTTATTATTTTTCCTTCTTTAATAATTGCAACGCGATTACATAGCCTTTGAACTTCGCCCAAAATGTGAGAAGAAAATAAAATTGTTGCCCCCTTCTTATTCTCGTCCTCGAGGAGTTCAAAAAATTTTTGTTGCATAAGTGGGTCAAGTCCACTAGTAGGTTCATCAAGTATAATAAGTTTAGGTGAGTGTAGTAATCCTTGTACAATTCCAACTTTCTTTTTATTACCAAAGGATAAATCATCAATTTTTTTATTTAGGTCAAGGTCCATTATCTCAGCGAGTTCCACAATTCTTGTGCTACAATCTTTCTTATAAAAACTAGCTGAGTACTTTAGTAGATCAATAACCTTCATATTGTCATAATAAAAAACCTCTGATGGTAGATATCCTATTTCTTTTTTTATCTCTGGTCCAAATTCCACGCAGTCCTTACCAAAAATTGTAGCACTCCCACTAGTCGGATAAATAAGAGATAATAGTGTTCTAATTAGTGTTGATTTTCCGGCACCATTAGGTCCAATAAACCCAAAAATTTCTCCCTGCCCAACATTAAAACTCACATCTATTATTCCCCTTGCCTTTCCGTAACTTTTAGTCAAATTCTTGATTTCAATAACATTCATTTTTAAATCCTCCTTGTAATGTTTTGTTTACAAATAAAATTTTTTCCAAATGATTTAATACTATTTATAAAAACAATTCTTAAATATCTCTGTATAAATATCCATTTCAGCAAAGGTTTTTTCATAACTAATTTGCTTAGATTCTGATTTTTTTGCCTTTTGTAATTCACTTGTACCAATCCCCTCAAGTGTCCACATTATAATATTTATAGACCTACTTACATCGACTCCATCACGAAATTTGGATACATCTATATTATTAAATACTTTACTGTAATTACTCTCAGTAAGCTTTTTCTTTCTTTCTCCTATTTCATTTTTTACCTCAATACATTCTTCACCTATTACTACTTCGAAGAATTTAAAGATACTAGGATATAGGTTAACTAACTCTAATTTAAACGACGATATTTGTCGTAATTTTTCAAAAAAATCTCGTTCTTCCAAATCAACCTTTTTAAAAAATTCATCCATGCAAAGTTCTACTGAATAATCAAAAGTAAATAAATAAAGATTTTTCTTATTTTTGAAATAGTGAAATAAGATTCCCTTCGATATTCCCGCGTCTTTAACAATCTCATTTGTAGATGCTTTTTCAAAACCTTTATCTGCAAATTCTCTAATAGCTGCCTCTAATATTCTTTCTTGTTTTTCTGAATTTATGTTTAGAAATTTTGAAAACATGCTATTCACCTTATTCCCTAGTTTATTATTACTTATACTTTATCACCATTGACCGTTTTGGTCAATGTAATTTATGCGCCCCTCAAAATTCCCTCCATAAAAAAATAAAACCTCACACAAAATGTGCAAAGTTTAATTTAATTTAATTTAATTTAATTTAATTTATTTGTTGCTGTGAGCTCAGTTGTAAACCAAGAAGTAAAAATCTTATATTTTATTGTTCAAATTATTTCCCGCAACATTTCTTGTATTTTTTCCCACTTCCACAGCTACATGCATCATTTCTTCCAACTTTATCATTATTAACTACGGTTTTGGAATCTCTATAATCCCTTTGAATTTCTTTTCTTTTTTCTTTTGAGAAAATTCCTTCCCATTGAGGAAGTTCATAAAGATAATCCGCTTTTGCATCTAGCATATTGAAATAAAGTTTTTCAAAGTCTATTTTAAAATTCACTTCTGTTAAAGGTTCAGTTTCTTCTAGTTGTACAGGTTCTAAAAGACTATCGTTTATTCCATCAGTAAATCCCATAAAATATATGTTGGATACATCAAAGTATTTAGCAAGGTCTTCTATGCTTCCCTTAATTTCATCTTTATGGTTTGATAATAATTTAGTATAAATACGTTTTTCAACTTCTCCATATTCTTGCCAAAAAGCAGGTTCTCCCCTACGTTTAACATAATCAACCACCATATCTGTCCACTCTTTATATAAACTCATCTTATATTCTCCTTCGAATCATAATGTATTTTGTTATATTCCATCATTATAATAGAGATTTCATTAGTTTTCAACATATATGTTTAAAACGCTTAAATTAAATGCATTTTTATAGCTAAACTTCTATTTTTTAATTGGTATTATTTCCGCTTTATTAAAAGGTTTGGATATATCAAAGTTTCCACCTAAAGTATCAATATCTTTATTTTGCAATGTAATTTTCACTTTCTCTACAGATGGCAATTGGGCTAAAGAAGCTGCTATACCTTGTAGGCAACTTTTTTCTTCTGCCTCTGACATATCTATTTTAGCTTCCTTACTTAAATTAACATAAGCAATATCATCTTTAATAGAAAAACTTAATAGCCTAGTTTCTTTAGAAAGTATTGGTTTTAGCTCACTTTTTAAGGTAGGTCCTTTTATAAGTTCTTGCATAATAGTTTCTCCAATAAGCTCTTCTTTATTAATAAGTCTCATATCTTTAACTACTTGTACATTTGCACCATCTTTTGTCCCATCAAAATAAATACCGAATTGGATAAAGCCATCTTTTTCTAGTGGTAGCTTTAGATTCTCAAGCTTTTCTTTATTGGTCACGCTTTTCTGATCTTTTTTTTCACAACCAAAAAATGCCACTGTTGAAACAACTAGCACAGAACATAATAATATTTTCAGTATTTTTTTCATATTTGACATCTCCTCTAAAAATCAATTACATCACTTGGCATATCTCTTCTAGCTAAATTTAAAGAGATGTCCCTACCTATTTCAATATAATTCTCTTTAAGTATATTAACCACTGTTTGATAGGCTAAATCAGGATAATTGTTAGTTTTACTCAAATGTCCTAAAATAATATGTTTTTGTTTATCATTCATTATTTCTACTATAGCTTGACCACATGCTTCATTGGATAAGTGTCCCACATCACTTAGTATTCTTCTTTTTAACGGATATGGATAAGGCCCAAACTTTACCATTTCTACATCGTGATTACTCTCGAGTAGAATTACATCTGCATCTTTTATTATAGCCTTTACCTCTTTAGAAAAATAGCCTAAATCTGTAGCTATGCATGCCTTCTTGTTTCCACTGTATAACGCGTATCCTATAGGTGCTACTGCATCATGTGATATATTATAATTTATTATATGCATGTCCTTTATATCCACAGAATTACTATTAATAATTCTTATGTTGTTTTCTTTTATATTACCTATTTTAATTTTCATAGCTTTCCAAGTATTCTCATTGGCATATATTGGTATGTCATATCTTCTAGACATAATTCCTACACCCTTTATGTGATCAGAATGTTCATGGGTAATAAAAATACCATCAATATCATTAGGATCTTGATTTATATGTTTAAGTGCGCTTTCAATACTTTTCCCTGGCATACCAGCATCCACTAAAATCTTTGTATTTTGTGACGCTACAAATATACTATTTCCACTACTTCCACTATATAATGGACAAAAAATCATAATTGTCTCCTTTAATTTTAAATTGTTATATGGTAACCCTTCGTATATCTGCCCCTATACTTCTAAATTTTTCTTCAATGTTTGGATATCCTCTATCAATGTGCTCTATGCCTAAAATTTCCGTAGTACCTTCTGCTATAAGCCCAGCTATAACTAGAGCAGCTCCTGCTCTTAAATCTGATGCTATTACCACTGTTCCTATAAGTTTCTCTATTCCTTCCACTGTAGCAACACTTCCTGCAACTTTTATGTTAGCTCCCATTTTTTTTAATTCATCAACATGTTTAAATCTTGATTCCCAGATACTTTCATTTATTATGCTTTTACCCTCTGAAATACATAACAATGTGTTCATTGGCTGCTGAACATCCGTTGGAAAACCTGGATAAGGTAGTGTCTTAATATTTACAGCCTTGAGTCTTCCTTGTGCTTTAACAGTAATACTATCTCCACCTTCATATACTTCTGCTCCCATTTCCATAAGTTTTGCAGAAATTGATTCAAGATGTTTTGGAATAACATTATTTATAGTTAGTTCCCCACCGCAAGCAGCAGCTGCTATCATAAATGTACCTGCCTCAATTTGATCTGGAATTACACTATAGGTACATCCTGTTAATTCTTCCACACCTATAATTCTTATAACATCTGTACCTGCGCCTTTAATATTAGCTCCCATTGAGTTTAAGAAGTTAGCTACATCAACAACATGTGGTTCCTTTGCAGAATTTTCTAAAATAGTTGTACCCTCTGCAAGCGTTGCAGCAGCCATTACATTTATTGTTGCACCTACACTAACTACATCAAAATATATACTAGTCCCAATTAATCTATCAGCCTGAACATTTACAGCGCCATCCTCAATAGTTACCGTTGCTCCAAGTGCCTCAAAGCCTTTTATATGTTGATCTATTGGTCTAGCCCCTATTGGGCACCCCCCGGGAAGTGCTACTCTAGCCTTTTTAAACCTAGCTAAAAGTGCGCCAATCAAATAATAGGACGCTCTCATTTTTCTTACATCTTCTGCATTAGCATCTATGCTATTTATATTTGTACTATCTATGGAGACTGAATTTTTTTCCCTTTTAATTTCACAACCTAAATTCTCTAATATTCTTTCAATACAATTTACATCTTCTATATTAGGAATATTTTCTATTATACATTTACCCTTACTTGCTATTATTGCTACTGGTAAAATTGCTACCGCAGCATTTTTCGCACCACTTATTTCTACTTGACCAAGTATATGCTTACCCCCGTTAATTACCAATTTATCCATATTTGTATCATCCTCACTATGTATTATATATTGTGTTACTTTTATTTTTATACTCAAATTTAATTATACCATACCTATATTCTATTCTAACATTTATTTTTGAAATACTGAAAAAAATTTATTTTATAAAATGCGAGATTTCCTACAACATTAATTTTATTCTATCATTTTCCCATAAAAATGAAAAAGCCACCTGTATTACCACAGGTGGCTTTTAAACTCTTATATTGTTTTAAAACTTCCACAATCTGTACATTCTTGTGTTTTAGCAACACTTTCATGTTTTATAACATCGATTTTGTTTAAAGTACAGTAATTATCCTCAGTACAATGGTGTTTACATTCAGTCACTGAACATCCTATACTATCATTATGTTTCATAATAAAAGCACCTCCCTTAATTAATTACAAAGTTATTATTAGCGTTATTAGAATTAATTATGCAAAACTACAAAAGGTCTTTTATTACTTTAACTACATTTCTTATTCTCGATAATCTTTTTTAAATTATATATACATAAATTTACATAAAAAGTACAAAACTCAAAAATTATGTTATAATAAGTTATAATTTGGTCAAAATAATGTTAACCAATCTTGGTTATTAATTTCGTTTGGAGGAAAAACATGAAATATTTTTTAGTTGCGCTATTTGATGAGCTATCTATTCCTATAATCCAAAATATTCAAAAGGATATTTGTACAAAATATAAACTATACAAGAGCTCTCCTATTATTTATATACCTATAACTGCTATAACGAACCCCGATCTAGAAAAATTAGATGTAGTTATTTCTAAAATTATAGTTCCTTATAAAAAATTCAAGGTGGGTATACATAATAGTATTGGTTTAAGTGAAAATTTCAGTCAAGTTAATCTTAAAGTTAAGGATAAAGGCTATATTTTTCGTATAGCTAGAAATATTATAGACACTTTGGACTTACATGGTTTTAACGTTAAGAATGATAACAATAGTATTGATTTGCATATTCTACTTGCAAATGCCAATCACATTATTAAAAAGTCTTGTAATGGAGGCAC
This sequence comes from Clostridium sp., assembly GCF_016650095.1. GTDB lineage: Bacteria > Bacillota > Clostridia > Clostridiales > Clostridiaceae > Clostridium_AD. Next base: position 5,932 of record NZ_JAENWL010000104.1, read on the forward strand.
AATTGCTATTGATGATACAATAAACAAAGATGAATTTTTTAATTTTGCAAAGGTTTCTAGACTTGAGTTATGGAAGCAGATTAGCACTAAAAAAGAAATTCTAGTTAAAACTTATGCTTTAAGAGATTACTAAAAACATAAAGTTACATTTTAAGCCTGAGGAGGAGAATAAAAATGATTTACTACTTGGTTGGCTTATTTGATAAATCATCTTATAAACATATGGAATCTATGCAAAAGTCACTCTGTAAAAAGTATAACCTATACTCAGATGATAATTTACCTATGCTTCATGTGACTTTAGAAACAATAACTGACCCCAATCTTCACGATTTAGATATTTCTTTAGAAAATATTCTTAAAGATTACACTAAATTTGAATTTGAATTAAATGGTGTAATATGTTTTGACCCTCCCTATAAATCTGTAAACTTAAACATTAAAAATAAAGGTACTGTGTATGAATTATCTAAAAACCTAAATTCTATTTTAAATGCACAAGGTTTTAAGGTTCGCGAACATATTGAAGATTGGAATTTGCACATTTCACTGGCTAACACAAACTTTTCTAATAGAGAGTGGTCTGATAGTGAATATTTATCCGCTTGTAATTTAGCTAATGATGAAAAATTCTCAGAATCTATTAAGGTTAATGCTATAGAGCTTTGGAAACCTATAAATGATAATAATGAAATGGTGGTTAAAAGATATGAATTTACAAAAATTATTCCAGATGCAAAATGATTTAGACAATAGAATTCTAACAGAACATAACCTTTACGGAATACCCTTATTACAAAAGAAAATACTCTCCCTCCAAGTGGAACTCGGAGAACTGGCAAATGAAACTCGTTGTTTTAAATTTTGGAGTATAAAACTCCCTTCAACTAAAGATGTAATTCTAGAGGAGTATGTTGATTGTCTTCACTTTATTTTAAGCATAGGACTTGAAAAAAACTTTGCAGATATTACTTTGAATACTAAATATATTACATGCGAATTATCGCAGCAGTTTTTAAATTTATATGTAAATATTTCAGATTTTATTATTTGTTCTTCAATAGACAATTATTTGAACATTTTTCAGAACTTTTTAAGTCTAGGTGAAAATTTAGGATTTTCCAAGGAAGATATTGAAAATGCATATTTATATAAAAACAACATAAATCATGAAAGACAAGATAATGGATATTAAATCACCACCTGCGAAGTTGCAAATATTAACTACCTAAAGATAAAATAAATGTTTTTTTAAATATTACAATACATTCTGGGTAAACTAATCTGGAGGAGTGTGATTGTGATTGGGTTTAGTATTTTCTATAATTGCAGGCATATGTATGAGTCTTCAAGGTGTTTTTAATACAAGAGTAAGTGAAAAAATCGGACTTTGGGAAACTAATGTTTTCGTTCAAGGAACCGGGTTAATTTTAACCTTAATAATACTTCTTATAGCTGGTAATGGTAATTTTAAAGCTATAAAAGAAGTTAATAAATTATATTTACTAGGGGGAGTCTTAGGTGCTATAATTATATTTTCTGTTATGATAGGTATATCAAACATGGGGCCAACTTGTTCCATTGCAATTATATTGGTTTCTCAGCTACTCGCTGCCGGCATAATCGATAGATTTGGAATGTTTGGCGCACAGCAAATTAAATTTGCATTATCTAAGTTTATAGGTATTGGTATAATGATTGTAGGTATAATAGTATTTAAATGGAAAGGGTAATCAGCTCTTTCCTATTTTTTTGAATTTAATTTTTTTTATCTTACCTATTGAAATTACTTATATATATATCCATAATTATAAATGGAGTACATTAATATTTAAATTCAACTACTTTTTATATATTGAATATACAAGGAGGACTATTTATGGATTTCAAGCAAATCGAAGCCTTCATTAGTGTAGCCAGATTTAGAAGTTTCTCTAAGGCAGCTAATACAATTTTTTTATCCCAACCTACAATAAGCTCTCATATAGCTAGCTTAGAACGAGAATTAAATGTTCAACTTTTTGACAGAACTTCTAAAGAAGTTTACTTAACTCCTGCTGGCGGATCTTTTTTAGAATATGCAATTAATATAATAAATACTCGTAATAATGCCATTTCTAACCTTTCTAATTTTAATACTACAATATCTGGGAAATTAAATTTATCAGCTAGCACCACCCCATGTAATTCATTGGTGCCTGACCTTATAAAAAAGTTCAGTAAGGTTTACCCAGATGTTCGTTTTAACATCACGGAACAAAGTTCTGGAGATATAATAAAAGATATTTTAGATCTTAACTGTGAAATTGCTATAGTTGGGACCACAATTAAAAACGCAAAGATTAAAAGTTATAAACTTATGGAAGATAATCTTGTTTTAATCTCTAGTACCGCCCTTAATATCCCCGATGAAATACTTCTGGAGGATTTACTGAAATATAAGTTTATACTTCGCGAAAAAAATTCTGCCACCAGGAGTACCCTTGATATTGCACTTGAATCAAAGGGTATAAACTCTAGTTTGTTAAACGTATTTTGTGAAGTGAATACTTTGGACAACCTTCTTCAATTTGTAAAGCTAGGTACAGGTGTATCTATTATTTCAGAAAAAATATCTTTTGATTATATTGATAGTAGTAAAATTAAGATAAGTAGAATTAAAGATTTGCTCTTAAAAAGAAATCTATATTTAATTATTAACTCAAAGCGTACATTGACTCCCATTGCTAATGCTTTCTTTAGTATGTGTAAAGATATGTTTTCACTCAAAGAATGTGAAGAACAAGAAATCTAAATTTTATAATCTGAACTCTTGAGGGTGTTAAGAAAAGCATATATTACAAAATGCATTTTCATGTATTTTGTAATATATGCTTTTTTGTTAACATATTTTGAGAATTTGCATATACTATAATAATGTAACAATACATTAGGAGGCGCACATGTTTTCCTTCAAAAATAAGATAGACCCTACCTTAAGACATGCTTTGTTAAGTAGCCTATATGAAAACTATAGGGTAATAATATACTGCAAATCCCTTGATAGTAAAACCGTTAATAAAATCAAATCCTTAAAATGCGAAATCATACGGCATATTCCGGGGGTAAAATGTATTTGTGCTATTTTAACCGCAACTGTTATAGAGAGATTACTCGAATATCCACAGGTAGCATACATAACTTTTGATTCTTATGCACATTTATGTGGAAATAGTGTACTCTCGTCGAACGGCGTATCATTTCAAAGTAACTATACCCTTACTGGAAAGGGCATCGGTATTGGAATAGTTGATAGTGGTGTGTATCCGCATTGTGACTTATTGAAGCCTAGCACTAGAATTAAAAAGTTTGTAGATGTTATTAATAATTCAACCTATCCTTATGATGATAATGGCCACGGCACCTTTATCAGTGGGTTAATTTGTGGTAGCGGTTATGGGTCAAAAGGCATGTACAAAGGGGTTGCAAAAGATAGCCATATATATATGATTAAAGCCTTTAACAAACTAGGTAAGGGTTTTATATCTGATATTTTATTTTCATTAGAAACTTTAATTAACGATAGTGTTGATTTCAATATTAAAATCATTTGTCTGCCCTTTGAAACTCTAGAAACCAATGAATTTGTGCTTTCACTATTTTCGAAACTTTTTGACGTTGCAATATCTAAGGGCCTCGTGGTAATCGTTCCTAGCGGAAGCAATAATAATATCAAGAATTCAATACGTGGCATAGCTACACTTAGTAATTGTATAACCGTAGGTGGGTATGATAGTACAGGTATTCCAAAAATATATGAATATTCATCTTCCGGTCCTTGCCAGAAACTTGATAAACCAAATTTAATTGCTGCCTGTGTTGATGTATGTTCATTGATAACAGACACACAATTCGTATCAGAAAAAAATGGTGTGAAGATGTATCCCCCTCTTATCAATAATCTATATACGACCTACACTGGAACTTCCTGCTCTGCAGCTTTTATAAGTGGGGTATGTGCTCTCCTCTATGAGAACAATAAAGATTTATGCTTCAAAGATACATTGGCATTATTAAAGGTATCGTCAAGCTTAATAAATTCCCCAAAATATATGCAAGGTGCAGGAATTCTAAATTTAGAAAAATTATTACCATAAT
>NZ_JAENWL010000253.1 GCF_016650095.1 Clostridium sp.
CGAATATGTTGTCCATGGCGTTGATATTGATGTTATGGCAGGACTTGCCATAAATTATAATAATGGAATATTTGAATACATCTTTGATCATACTTCAATTTCAGAATTTAAAGAAATTAATGGAGTAAATATACCATTAACATCTTTAGAAGATTGGTATACAATATATCAATTAATTCCTAGTAGGAAGATAAAAGTAAAGATGATAGAAAACTATCTACTATCAAATGGGATAAAGAAGCCTGATTTATTAGAAAGAGCATTAATAGGGGGATTACCAGAGGAAGTTAGAGATAAAATTCAAAGTATATTAAAGTATAGGTAACGGTTATATTGCACCTAGTGAGAAGTAGTTATTTTTGAAATAAACTCTTTTTTCTCATATTATGCTAACAAAAGGATGTATTGCGAAAAATGCATTTGAAAGTGTCATAGTAATTCTTAATTTATTTTATTTACAGTTGCGTGAAGAAAAATACATGTTTGAGCGTTAGCGAGTTTGTATTTTTTAGCAATTGTAAATAAAATAAATTTTAGAATTACATGACAAAGTGAAAGCATTTCAGCAATACATCCTTTTGTTGTAGCATAATATAAGAAAAATTGGTTAATTACTAATAGCACAATAATATTATTATTACTATTTAGCAAGCTGCGAAAAATAATGTTTAGGGATAAAACCTTTCTTAATACCTTCTGTAACCAGTAAATATGTTGCAGTAGTATCAAATCTAGCATCATGAAAATTTGAGGCATCTCCAAAATATTCATTGCTTTTTAAATTTATATTACTTTCATTTAATTCTAGAAATTTAATGGTCTCTGATAATTTTGGGTTTTTATAGCCTCCCCGTGCTGAGTAAAGTTTGCATATATCTTTATAATATTTCATTGTGCAAAATGTATGTTTTGGGTCTAGAGCATGTCCACAATTTTTAAGCTCGTGAGTTAAAAATTTTATATCAAAATTAACATTGTGTCCTATAAGAATATCTGCATTTATAAAATCATCAATAAAATCCTCGTATGAATCTTCAAAAGTTTTCCCAGAGCTTAGTTCAAATAAAGCATCTACACTAAACCCATGTACATCTTCAGCAGATGGTTCTATATAATCTACCGTAAAAAAAATATTTTTTCCGGTTGTTTTTGTAGGCTTGAAATCAGTATCAACAAGTATATAACTAAGCTGACATATGTTTCCTGGTCTTATGCCAGTAGTTTCTGTATCAAAAAAAATCATTCTCATTAAAGGACCCTCCTGTCGTTCTTTGGGGCACATAACAATTATCAATTGTTATTCCTCCTGTGGTTCTCTGGGGCACATAACAATTATCAATTGTTATGTGCCCTGAAATTTATCATCTGGATTCATATAACAATAAATATACAAAGGTTATTTTCAATTTTCCAGCGCTTCTTTTTCACTTCTCGTTAACCTTTTATATACAAGTTCATAAGATAAATCCACTAAAAATAAAATCTTTTCATCTGGAATTGAACCATCAATGACTATGGTATTCCAATGCTTCTTATTCATATGGTAACCTGGTTTAATAGCATCATAGTTTCTACGTAAATCCTCGGACATAAAAGGCTCACATTTTAAGTTAACTTCAAGCACGGGGTTAGTGATATTTGTTAAGGCAAACATTTTAGTGCTAACCTTAAAAACTAAAGTTTCATTATCAAAGGGAAAACATTCTGTAACTCCCTTTTTACTTAGGCAGTAATTTTTAAAAACTTCTAGAGAAAACATAATAAATCATCCTTTATTTTTTATTCACTAAAAATAACGCTACAATAATTATAACATAGATTTTATATCTTTATATATTATGGAATATTGTATATACTATAAATAAAAACCTTATTTATATGAATGTATCTTTAGGTGAAATGGAGTTAGATGTATGATTGAATTGTTAAGAAGTCTTACTGATAATTTAGGTTATGTTATTCTTATTGCTTTTTTTGTTTCTAGGATAGGAAGCTTTAAGAATATTGTGCAAAAGGATAAATTAAAAAGAAGTGATTTAATTGTGCTTTCAATAATTTTTGGAGCATTTGGAATATTGGGGACCTACACAGGAACCGAGGTTAATGGAGCTATTGCTAACACTAGAATTATTGGAGTAATGGCAGGTGGAATATTATGTGGCCCTTTTGTAGGTGTAATGGCAGGGATTATAGCTGGAATGCACAGGCTACTAGTAGATATAGGAGGAATTACAACAATACCATGTACAATAAACACTATAATATCAGGAATAGTTGCAGGCATAATATATAAGAAATCAAATGAAAATAACAAGTGGTTTTATGGTCTAATTGGTGGACTCCTAATGGAAATTTTAGAAATGATTTTAATACTTACAATTTCACATCCTTTTAGCAGTGCGTTGTATATTGTAAAAAGTATATATTTTCCTATGAGCTTTACAAATGCAATTGGAATTGCAATCTTAATATTAATAATTCAAAAAATACTTAAGGAAAAGGAAGAAATTGCAGCAAAACAAGCACAAATAGCACTCGAGATAGCTAATAAAACATTGCCCTATTTTAGAGAAATGGATGAAAATTCCTACGAAAAGATATGTGGGATAATAAAGGATTCAATTGACGCAGATGCAGTAGCTATAACAAATAAGGAATATATATTAGCTCATGTCGGTGTGGGATCTGATCATCATATAAAGGGGCATAGTATTATAACAGAAGCCACAAAAAAAGTTATTAATGATGGAAAATTGATTTATTTAACTAATGCAAATCAGATAGAGTGTTCTAACTTAAATTGTAATTTAAAATCTGCAATTATTGCTCCTTTGAAGGAAGGAGATGAAATGATAGGCGCATTAAAAATATATTATTGCAAAGAGGATGCAATTTCTTATGTGAATATAAGTTTAGCTAAGGGATTATCCCAGATTATTTCTACTCAACTAGAAATAAGTAAACTTGGAGAGCTTAAGGATATGGCAAATAAGGCTGAAATAAAGGCGTTACAAGCTCAGATAAATCCTCATTTTTTATTTAATGCACTAAACACTATAATTTCCTTTATTAGAATTGACCCGAATCGCGCTAGAGAGTTAATTCTAAATTTATCCACTTACTTAAGGTATAATTTGGAGATAGGAGAAAGTCGTGTAGATATTTATAGAGAGCTAGAGCAGGTTAAAGCGTATATAGAGATAGAAAAAGCAAGGTTTGGAGAAAAACTTCATATAATTTATAATATTGAAGACGATCTAGATGTTAAAATTCCGAGTCTTATAATTCAACCGATAGTTGAAAATTCAATAAAACACGGTATTTTAGAAGGTAAAGGATATGGAACAGTGACAATTGAAATTAAAAAAGTTCAGAAAGGCGACATTATGATAGTAATTAAAGATGATGGAGTTGGAATAGCTAGCGAGATTATACAAGAGGTATATGCAGGCACAATGGAAGAAAGCAAAATAGGTATGTCAAATGTTCATAATAGGTTGAAATATATTTATGGTGAAGGGTTAAAAATAGAAAGGCTTACGACTGGTACTAGAATCAATTTCATTGTGAGGAAAATAAGGGAGTGATGACGTGAATTGTATTATTGTTGATGATGAATATCCTTCTAGAGAGGAACTAAAGTACTTCATAAACAATTTTAGTAATATTAAAATAATGGATGAATTTGATGATTCTATTAAAGCACTGGAGTACATTGAAAAAAATAAGCCGGACATTATTTTCTTGGACATTAATATGCCTAAATTAGATGGAATGGCACTCGGTAAAATTATTAATCACTTTCCAAAACACTCTCTTATTATTTTTATAACGGCTCATAAAGATTATGCTGTAGATGCTTTTGAAATTGAGGCATACGATTATATATTAAAGCCATATTCAGAAGAACGTATAGTTAGCACATTAAAAAAGATTGAGAAATGTTCAGATAATAAGTGTGCAAATAATAAAATAACCCTTTGGAAAGATAATAAGATGATGGTGAGGAGTATAATTGATATTTCATATTGTGAAGCAAGAGAACGAGAAACACTAGTTTATATAAAAGGAATGCAATACAATATAAATTGTAGTATTTCAGAATTTTATAAAAAGCTTCCCAAAGAATTTTTTTTTAGAAGTCATAGATCATATATTATAAATACTGATAAAATAATGGAAATAATTCCATGGTTCAATAATACATTTATGGTGAAATTACAAGGTGAGGAAGTGGATATTCCAGTAAGTAGAAATAATATAATTGAGTTTAAACAAATAATGAGCATATAAAAGCACTTGATGTGCTTTTTTTGTCTGTTCATGTCTGAAATCGTATTCAGTTGATAATAAAGTATTATACTTTTGTTAGTAAATAATAATTTAATTAACAAATAATAATTTACTTATTAATTAATTAGGAGGAGTTCATATGATATCATTTATTTTAGCAATTATTGCTCTTATAGTAGGCTATTTTGTTTATGGCAAAATCGTAGAAAGGGCTTTTGGAGCAGATGAAAAAATAGTAACACCATCTATTAGGTTGGCTGATGGTGTAGATTTTGTTGAGATGCCTGGATGGAAAATTTTCTTGATTCAGTTTCTTAACATCGCAGGACTTGGGCCTATATTCGGCGCAATTGCAGGTGCAATGTGGGGACCAGTAGCATTTTTGTGGATTGTACTTGGATCCATTTTTGCAGGTGGAGTTCATGATTATTTTTCAGGAATGTTATCTGTAAGACATGATGGTGCAAGTATTCCAGAAGTTGTAGGGAAATATCTTGGCAAAGGCTTTCAAAACTTTATGAGAGTGTTTTCAATAGTAGTTTTGGTACTTGTAGGAGTAGTTTTCGTAATGGGACCAGCGGGTATCTTAAATGGTTTAACAGGAATAAATGGTACAACATTAATTTATATAATATTCGCATATTATGTAATAGCAACAATGATTCCAATAGATAAGCTTATAGGAAAAATATATCCTCTCTTTGGATTTGCCTTATTATTTATGGCAGTTGGTGTTGCTATTGCCTTGATTTTTGGAGCATTCCCTATTCCAGAAATAACACTAGGTAATTTGACAAATATGCATTCAAATCCAGGTTCACACCCAATATTCCCTATGTTATTTATAACAATTGCATGTGGAGCTATTTCAGGGTTCCATGCAACTCAATCACCTTTAATGGCAAGATGTTTGAAAAATGAAAAACAAGGAAGAAGCGTATTCTATGGTGCAATGATATCAGAAGGTGTAGTTGCATTAATTTGGGCAGCAGCAGCTATGAGCTTCTTTGGAGGAGTGCCTCAGTTAAATGCTACTATGGCATTAACAGGTCATAATGCAGCATGGGTAGTTAATGGAGTTTCAGTTGGATTACTTGGAAAAGTTGGCGGAGCGCTTGCTATACTTGGAGTTGTGGCTTGTCCTATTACATCTGGGGATACCGCATTTAGAAGTGCAAGATTAACTTTAGCCGATGCATTTAAATTTAATCAAGGTCCTATTAAAAATAGATTCGTAATTAGTATTCCTTTATTCTTGATAGGGTTCATCTTAACTAAAATGGATTTTGCAATAATATGGAGATACTTTGGATGGTCTAACCAAACTTTAGCTACCATTGTATTATGGACAGCGGGTATGTACTTGGCTA
>NZ_JAENWL010000082.1 GCF_016650095.1 Clostridium sp.
GATTTTAGAGTGTAGTAAGTTAGAAATAGAATAGTCCGTAGAACATACTAATGCTACTCTTATTAGTGAATTAGTGTTTCTCCTCAATCGCTCATAAGCAGCACCAAGGTGAAGCGCTATAAACCCTATTTCATGTTCATTTTCCACCTTTATATTAGCAGTTTTATAAAATTCATTACAGGTAAAAACTCCTATTTCAAATATTAATGGATATTTCCGTTTTAAATCTTCTAAGACCGGATTTCGAATAATCGCATTATTTTTCAAACGCGAATGCATATCTTTTATATGTAAAACTAATTCTATAAATAAAATATCATCCTTTGTGAAATCTATACCAAATTCATTGTATATAGAGTTAATAAGGGTTTCCGTTAAATCTATATAGTAAGATTCAATAACAGCATTAATTTCACTACGCTCCTCATAAACATTTTTAATTATCTTCTTTCCCAGAAAAAGATAAGATATATAATCAATTTCTTGCTTTGCGAAATCTATATTAAAGGTAACCTTTAGTTGGTCACAAAATTCCTTTGCCATTTCATATTCTAGTGAATCGGTTTTATATCCAATGTATTCTGAATCATTAAGAATATTTTTATGTTTAATTCTATCTAATGTTATTGCAATATGAATAATAAGATTATTTATAGACATTTCATTTATAGAATAATTATACTTTTTCATTATGGTAAGCAACATAATCTTAATTTTATCTAGATTATAATCTTCAAAATACTTTTTATACTTTGATAAATCCAGAAAGTTACCATAAGTTTCTTTAAATAACAACTCGCTCAAAAGGGACCTTTTACATTTCTCACTTCCAAGTAAAAAAATGTTCATTCCTTGCTTTATAATGCTTCCCTTTCTATTATTTGCTACAATAATATCTTTAACTTTTTTCAAATCATTTTCAATAGTAGATTCACTAACTAACATACTTTCGGCCAATTCATAAATATTAATCTCTTTTTTTTCAAAAATGAGTTTCTTTATTATAAAGTTAACTCTCTCTTCAGGATAAACAGGAAAACCGTTAAGTATAGATTCTAAAATTTCCATTGCTCTTTCTTTATTAATAATAAAATATCCTTTTCTATTGAACGATGTAATAATTAAACCATTTTCTTTAAATGTAGCATTTATGTATGCAATATCACTTCTCACCGTTCTATCTGTTACTTCAAACTCAAGAGCTATCTCAGCTCCTTTTACCCAATCACTTCTATTTATTAGGAAATTTAATATTTTTTTTTGACGTGGTCCGAAATGTTTTTCTGTCAAAATACCCACCCCTATCCTAATGTATTTTTTCTTATACCTTTTAACACCTATATTTTAAATAGAATTACATATAATAATTTAAAATCTCAGTAAATTCTTAAAAAGAATGCTTTATCAAATTTATTTTTTAGACTTCTTTATTATATCTTACACTCAGTATAACATTTACAAAATCTCTTTATTATCTTTTGGTAATTTTTTTACTTTCATTCTCAATATAAATTCACATGTAATACAGTGCATGATGTATATATTCTCCTTAATATATACATAAGTAGAATAATTGATATTTTTTTATAACCTAGTGCATAATAATGAAGAAATAAATTTTGATATAGCTTATTTAATAAACAATTTTATTATAGATTTATAAATACTAAAGATAAATATACATTAATGTATTCGAAAGGAGTTATCTATGCTTTTATCATTAAACAATCTTTCAAAAGAATATACAATTGACAAAAATAAAAGTTTTAACGCTCTCAGTTTTGTTAATCTTAATTTTGAAAAAGGAGAATTTGTTTCAATTCTAGGACCATCAGGCTGTGGAAAATCCACACTTTTAAATATAATTGCTGGCCTTGATAAGCCAACTTCAGGTGATTTAATTATTGAGGGAAAATCAACTAAAAAATACAAAAAAAAGAATTGGGATTTATATCGTAAAAATAATATAGGTTTTGTTTTTCAATCCTTTAATTTAATCGAACATTTATCTGCACTAGAAAATGTCGAAATTGTTATGAATTTAATTGGTCTATCAAAAAAGGATCGTATTGAACGTGCAAAAAACTTATTGCAACAGGTTGGGCTCGAAAAACATATGGAACATAAGCCAGGAGAATTGTCTGGAGGGCAAAAACAGCGTGTAGCTATTGCTCGTGCACTTGCTAATGACCCAGATATAATATTGGCAGATGAGCCAACAGGCGCCTTAGATAAAAAGACAGGAATTCAAATTATGCAGCTTATTAAAGATGTTGCTCGTGATAAGTTAATTATTATGGTTACACATAATCGAGAACTTGCATATGAATACTCTACACGTGTAGTAGCTATTCTAGATGGAAAAATTCAAAAGGACGAAAAAATTGATGAATCTGAAATAAATAGTTTAAAATCAGAGCTTAAAAAGAAAGACAGTAGCATGTCTTTTGGAAATGCCATAAAACTATCCCTTAGAAATATTAAACAGAAAATGGGGCGTATAATCGTAACAACTATTGCTGGTTCCATTGGAATAGCAGGCATCCTATTAGTTATCGGACTTAGTAACGGTGCAACTAATTATATAGATCTTCAAACAAATTCTTTTGCTACCGCTAACATAATACAAGTTTCTATGAAGTTTAAAGATGCATCACTACAAACGACCGATTATCCTAAGAATATAAATGTCTATGATAGTATTAAGAAAAATCCCGACGTATTAACAGTTAGAGAGGACTTAAATGTTAAAAATATTACTTCTTATCAAGTAAATAATGAAACTTTAAAGGATATTACCTTTAATTCGCTAGCTGGTGAAAATTATCTTTCAAACATTGACCATGTACTAAAAGGTAGTGTACCAAAGGACAATAAGAATGAATTATTAGTAAATAAAGATATGGCTAAAAAAATCATTGAGAAGTTTGGCATGAATCCAGATACAGATGATTATTCAAAAGCTATTGGTAAAAGCATTAAGGTAGTAATCCAAGAAAAAAGCACAAATCCAATCACTGGAGATGAAATTCTAGGTAAAAAATATACACAAGATTTTAAAGTTGTTGGAGTTGTAAATGAAATAGCCTTAAGCTCAGCTGCTGTATATTATTCTTATGATGCAGTTAATACATGGCTTAAAAATGATGGCTATTTTGTGGGTAAAGAGAAACGTAACGTCACAGCAGAAGTGGTTATAAAAGATGTTCATAACAATGAAGCTGTACTGAATTATATCAATGCTAAGGAAAATGGTGGCATTGGTGGAAGTAAAATGACTGAGGCAAAGGGATTCTCTGCAACCTCACAAATTGTTATGGTCAAAACTGCTATTAAGACTTTAATTAATTTGGCTGAGGCAGTTATGATTGTATTTATTTCACTCGCTTTAGTAGTTTCAACAATTTTAATAGGTATTGTAATTTTCTCAAGTGTGCTTGAACGTAAAAAGGAAATAGGTATTTTAAAAGCTGTGGGAGCAAGAAATAAAGATATTGCTCGTATTTTCAAAGCTGAGTCTGCCTTGATTGGTCTTTTTGCAGGAGTCACTGGAGTCCTCGTGGCTTTTATAGTACAGCCAATTGCTAATACAATAATCAATAATGTATTAAATATTAATGCAGATAATATTGTAAATATCCCATTAACAGGTATTCCATTTACAGATATTAAAATTCCCTTTGTAACTATTGCCGGTCTAATTATTATCAGCATCTTAGTTGCAGTTTTAGCGGGACACTTTCCATCTAAAAGAGCAACCAAAATTCAAGTTATTGACGCATTGCGTGATGAATAGGGGGAGTAATAAATGTTACAAATTAAAAACCTAAGAAAAACATATAAAATCGGTAAACACCAGGTTATAGCATTAGATGATGTTTCTTTTGATTTACCTAATGGAAAATTAGTTGCGATTGTTGGACCCTCAGGTTGTGGAAAAACAACAATAATGAATTTAATAGGAGCATTAGATGCGGATTTTCAAGGTGATGTTATTGTTAACGGGAAATCTTTAAAAGAAGCAGGAGCAAAAGAAATAGACACTTATAGAAAAAATACAGTGGGCTTTATTTTTCAACAGTTTAACTTACTTAATTCACTAACCTCCATTCAAAATGTCGAACTAGCTTTAGATTTATCCGGAACCTCGAAGCAAAATAAAGCACGAAAAGCTCAAAGCCTTCTAGGGCGAGTTGGACTAACAGACCAAATGAAAAAGAAAGTAAACCTTCTATCAGGAGGACAACGTCAACGTGTGGCTATTGCTCGTGCTCTTGCTAATGATCCAGAAATAATTTTAGCTGATGAACCAACTGGAGCCTTAGATGTTAAAACTGGCGAGCAGGTTATGAAATTATTAAAAGAAATTTCAAAGGAAAAGCTAGTACTCATGGTTACTCATGCACCTGACCTTGCAGAAACTTATGCAGATTTAATTGTAAATATGGAAGATGGTAAGATAATTTCCATCGAAGAAAATATTGCCTCTATATCAACTGCTGTTTCTAAATTAGAAAAAGTCGAAACAAAATCGAAAATGTCCTTTTTAGCAGCATTAAAAATGTCACTTCGTAACGCTTGGTTAAAAAAAGGGAGGACCCTGGCAACAGCTATTGGTACTTCTATAGGAATTTGTGGAATTGCTTTAGCTATAGCTATTACTTCTGGTACTACTAGTGCAGTTAATAATCAGATCAAAGGTATATTCCCAACAAATGCAATAACTGTAGGGTTAAAAGAAAATGGTAATAAGGCGCTAAAAGATATTAAACCTATAAAATATAGTGATATAAACCCAGTTATGTCCTTAAGTAAAAATATATATGCTTATAACTTCCAAATTGGAGGCAACGGAATACCTATTCCAACCTTTTACTCTTTAGATCAAACCATAATTAAAGATGAAAAACTTATGTCTAAAATGTCAGAACAAACTACTAGAGAAAAACTGATTATGATGATGACTCCAGGGGTGCATGAGGATGTTAAAAATGATATTCAGTATGGCAACCTTCCAAAGGTAGGTTCCACAAATGAAATTGTTATTTCACTTTCCACCGCTAAGGATTTAGAAAAAAATGGTGGTGCTCTTGTGGACTTAATTGGTAAAGATATATACGTGCGCTATCTAAAGCAGGGCTCTAATCCACATAATGAGCAAGGGAGCAGCCCTGAAGCACCAATCGTAAAAACTTGGAAAATAGCTGGAATCGCTAATACTACAACTTTAATAGACACCTATTATGCAACAAGTGATTGGCCAATTAATTTCTATGAGAAAGAGTTTAACATAGATAAAACAACTTTAGAAAGTAATGCGCTAGTCTTATATTTCAAAAATACTAAAGATATAGATTCAGAGCTCAAAAAATTAAATGAGTCTCAAGATAAATACACATTTGACTCAGCTTTGAAAACCATATCTTCACAAGTTGATGGAGCAATGAAACAAATACGCTATGTCTTGCTAGGATTTTCTGGAATATCTATTCTTGTAGCAGCACTAATGATCTCAATTGTTGTGTATATTTCTGTACTTGAGCGAATTAATGAAATAGGTATTCTCCGTGCAGTGGGTGCACGAAAAAGAGATATCTTAAATGTTTTTGTTGCAGAATCCTTCATTATTGGTGTGTTATCTGCAGGAATAGGATTGGCATTTACTTTAGGTATATCTAAAATCATTAATACAGCAGTTTATAGCTTTTTAAAGAATATTTCGGAGAATGCTCCTTATATGGAAGTTGCTAAACTGCCACATGCAGATGCTGGTTTGATTTTATTATTTTGCGTAGTATTAAGTATGATTTCAGGCTTCTATCCATCTTTAAGGGCATCAAAAATGGATCCTATAGATGCATTACGTAGTAGATAAGATAAAAGTAAAATAAGGTTGCCTCAAAATATTTAAATAATCATTTTGAGACAACCTTATTTTTTTAACCTTTTCTTATATCAAATATCCTATGTATTTGTTATACTATTCTTAATAAAGTTGAAATATATTTAACGAAATGAGGTAATCATTATGAAAAAGAACCAAGTTGCAGGTAAAACTATACCGGAATGGACTTCAAGATTTCCATTAATAAATAATATGATAAATGATGAAGAGGTATTTTGGATTAATCCTAAATATACTGCTTTTGATGAAGCTATGAAAAAAATAAATTTAACAGAACATGATGTAAAAGACGCTGAGGAAAGATTAAATCGTTTCTCACCGTTTATAATGGCCCATTTTCCAGAAACCAAAGATAAAAATGGCATAATAGAATCTCCAATAGTTAGAATTCCAAATATGCAACAAGCTATTTCAAAAATGTTTGCACAAGAAACACCTGGTGATTTAATTTTAAAAATGGACAGTCATCTTGCAATCGCAGGTTCTATTAAAGCTAGAGGTGGAATATATGAAGTATTAAAACATACTGAGGACCTTGCTTTAGAAAACAATTTAATAACACTCGAAGATGATTATTCAAAATTAGCACAGGATGAATACAGAAAATTCTTCAATCAGTATACTATTCAAGTAGGTTCTACAGGAAACCTCGGATTAAGTATTGGCATAATGAGTGCAAAAGTAGGCTATAAAGTAATCGTTCATATGTCTTCAGATGCAAAACAGTGGAAAAAAGATCTTTTAAGAAGTAAAGGTGTTACTGTTGTTGAATATGCGTCAGATTACAGCGAAGCGGTTAAAGAAGGAAGAAAGCTATCTGATGCAGATCCCCTGAGCTACTTTGTAGATGATGAAAATTCCGAGAATTTATTCTTAGGCTACAGTGTTGCCGCATCGAGACTTAAAAAACAATTAGAGGTTATGAATATAGTTATTAATCCAGAAAAACCGCTGTTCGTATACCTCCCATGTGGAGTTGGTGGTGGCCCTGGTGGCGTTGCTTTCGGATTAAAATTAATATTCAAAGACAATGTCCACTGCTTCTTTGCAGAACCAACCCATTCTCCATGTATGCTTTTAGGTATGATGACAGAAAAGAATGAAGAAGTATGTGTTCAAGACTTCGGTATTGATAATATTACTGCTGCTGATGGATTAGCTGTTGGAAGGCCCTCTGGTTTTGTGGGGAAAACTTTAGAAGAATTATTGAGTGGTATTTATACAGTTCAGGATGATAAATTACATGCGCTATTAAGCACTTTAGCTAACACTGAAAAAATTTATTTAGAGCCTTCAGCTTGCGCTGGAATTCCAGGAATTGTCGAGTTATTTAAAAATGAATCTCATTTAGAATATCTAAAGAAAAATAGTTTAACTGACAAAATGTCAAATGCAGTACATATAGCGTGGGCTACAGGTGGAAGCCTTGTTCCAAAAGAATCTATGGATGAATATTATAGACTAGGATTACAAGCTTTAAAGAATTATTAATAAGGGGCATGAAAATAAAACTGCACAATTGTTTTAAATGAGCTAAGTAAAAGCCTTGCACTAATCTGCAAGGCTTTTATTAACTATCTATTATTTTCGGAAATCATTCTACTAATTAAATAAATATTATTTTTTAGTCGCTCATTATCAAATCTATAAACAAAAATAAGTTCCGTTATTACCCTGAACTTCACATATTTGTATACCCTCCTCATCAATTTCTAAATTTAAGGTTTTCCAATTTCCTGATAAGCTTTCCAAAAATTTCTTCAGCTTTTCTTCAGTATTATTATCATCCTTTTTTAAAATCACCATAATTGTTGGTCCAGCACCACTAAGAAATACTCCTAGTGCTTCACTATCTTTAACAAAATTCGTGATTTCAGAGTAATTTTTTATTAATCCAGTTCTATATGGCTGGTGAAGTTTATCATTGCAAGCAAGTTTCACCCCTTTGTAATCGCCATTAACAAGGGCTACAATGAGCATTGAAACCATTCCTATATTATAAACCCCATCCTTAAAAAGTATTGTTTCTGGAAGCACTTCCCTTGAATCCCCCGTTGAGAGTTGTAACTCCGGAATTATTGCACAAAAT
The DNA here is from genome assembly GCF_016650095.1 of Clostridium sp. Taxonomy (GTDB): domain Bacteria; phylum Bacillota; class Clostridia; order Clostridiales; family Clostridiaceae; genus Clostridium_AD. The sequence goes on from NZ_JAENWL010000082.1 coordinate 7,995, forward strand.
TTTACGCCTGCACTAATTGGTATTTTATTATAAAAGGCAGCTCCCTCATTCATAATTGAAACAGTCATACCTCCAACCAATGCAGGAGTAATATTATCCGGATGGCCTTCAATTTCACAAGCAAAATTTAAAACCTCTTGTCTTGTTAAAATATCTCCACATAACCTATTAGCAGCAGTAATTCCTGCTAATATACATGTAGCACTACTTCCAAGGCCTCCGCTAACTGGTATTTGTGTTTTAAATGTTAATCGAACACCTTTTGGAGCTTTCCCAAGTTTTTTAAAGGTTTTTAACATTGAAGCATAAACCAAATTATCACTATTTGCAAAGTTTTCATCACAGCCGAAAATCTCAAGTCCAGTTTCTATCTCTTCAACTATAAATCTATTATATAATTTGAACGCAACTCCAAGAGTATCGAGTCCCGGTCCCATATTAGCACTAGTAGCAGGTACTTTAATCTCAAACATAATCCAACCGTGGTGTAGGATTTATCCACTTTTCTAGCTTTATTACTTTCCTTGCTTGTTCTACATTATTAAAAAACATAATTACCATCTCCTTAATTATTTCTTCATTTTTTTTGATTATGTAATTAATGTACATCTAAAATACTGATTTGTATGAATCTAATCTTATTCCCTAGTTTAAGTTGTGTCAAGAATACTAAATAATAAAATATAATTACTGCAAATAAATAAAATATTATAAATATTTTTGACAGCGTATTTGTTAAATCCTTCATATTATTTTAATATAAGAAAAGGTATACATTGTATATATATCTGAAATCATTGGCGCATACTCATTTATAAGATATTTGTAAATTGTGTTAAAAACTCAAAAATTCGCACAATTGAAGTATTGACAATTTAACATTTATAATTTAATATAATATAAATCTTATAATCAAACGTGTTAAATGTATTTCAAAGCATTAATACTATTTTTTTAAGAAATTTATTCCATACAAAGGTATATATTCAGTTAATGATAATGTCGGATAAGTATCATATTATAAGGGGGTGGCAATTTTATGTATTCATCGGTAGATACCATATGGGTCTTACTCGGAGCAGTTTTAGTATTTTTCATGCAAGCAGGGTTCGCAATGGTAGAGACGGGATTTACTAGGGCAAAAAATGCAGGTAACATTATAATGAAAAACTTAATGGATTTTGCATTAGGAACTATAGTGTTCTGGGTTTTAGGATTTGGACTTATGTTTGGAGCTAGCAACTATGGAATTATTGGTACACTCGACCTTTTTGTACAAGGTGATTACTCTTCAACTATTCCAACATATGCATTCTTGATTTTTCAAACAGTATTTTGTGCAACTGCTGCCACAATAGTATCTGGAGCAATGGCAGAAAGAACGAAATTTTCATCTTATTTGATATATTCTGCTGCAATTAGCGCAGTTATATATCCGATATCAGGACACTGGATATGGGGTGGCGGATGGTTATCACAATTAGGCTTCCATGACTTTGCTGGATCTACTGCAGTTCACATGGTTGGTGGTGTTGCAGCCTTTGTAGGAGCTAAGATTGTTGGCGCTCGTATTGGCAAATATGATGAAGATGGAAAGCCTAAGGCTATTCTAGGTCATAGTGTAACTCTTGGAGCACTTGGAGTATTTATTCTTTGGTTCGCTTGGTTTGGATTTAACGCAGGTTCAACATTATCTGCAACCGGGGATGATGCTTTACTCGCAATGAGTACTATATTTGTTACTACAAATATAGCAGCAGCAGTATCAGCTACAACTACAATGGCATTAACTTGGTTCCTTTATAAGAAGCCAGATGTTTCAATGACACTTAACGGAGCCCTTGCTGGCCTCGTTGCAATAACTGCAGGTTGTGATGCAGTTTCACCAATAGGCGCATTGTTTATAGGACTTATTGCTGCCTTTGTAGTTGTATTCGGTATTGAATTTATAGATAAAACGTTAAAGATTGATGATCCAGTTGGCGCTATTGGAGTTCACGGATTCTGTGGTGCTGCAGGCACTATATTAGTAGGGTTATTCTCATTACAAGAAGGCTTGTTCTACGGTCATGGTGCTCATTTATTAGGAGTTCAACTAACCGGAGTTATTGCTGTAATTGCTTGGGTTGCAATTTCTATGACAATTTTATTTACTATAATTAAATCCACTGTCGGTCTTAGAGTATCAAGAGAAGAAGAGGTCACAGGACTTGACATTGAAGAACATGGGTTAGAAAGTAGTTATGCAGATTTCATGCCAACAACAGTAATATCAAGTATACCAGTATCTGAAGCAATACCTGTTAAAATTGATAATTATGATGAATCTTCCGATAAGCAGGTTAGAGAAGTAGTTGTCGTAATGAATAAAAACAAATTTGAGTCATTCAAAGCTTCAATGGAAAAAATCGGCATATCAGGTATGACAGTAGTATCCGCTTATGGATGTGGAATGCAAAAGGGCAATGCTGAATACTACAGAGGCGTTAAATTAGAAATGCAATTAATTCCTAAGGTAAAGGTGGAGATAGTAATTGCCGAAATACCATTAGACTTGGTTATTAAAACTGCTAAGCAATCTCTTTACACTGGAAATATCGGAGATGGTAAAATTTTTGTATATAATGTAGATAAGGTTATTAAAATTAGAACGGGTGAAGAGGACTTCGATGCTATAAAATAAACCGTTACCAAAAATATCTTTAATTGTCTCAGGCCGACATCATTTTTCATATGGTGTCAGCCTTACTTCTTTATATAATCCTAAGTTTTAAAAATATTATCCTTATTGGATAATAAGCTAACATTAGTATTAGTAAAAAAATCATTCCCAATGATGCATATGTTATACCATATATTATACAAAATATTCCATCAAATAAAGCAACTCTTCTTTCATTAACTGTATTATATTTCTTCTTTGCATTTTCATAAGAAATTTCTTTACCAGGATATTTATTAAATACAATTGCATATACTCCAACTGCAATAACCATCATTCCTAATATAGTATCGGATGAGAACATAACGACTCCCCTTCTCTCTATTATTTATTAAATAAAGAGGACTTGTACAAATTCTTATACAAATCCTCTTTATTTATATTTATACTAAATTACTTTAACTTGTTTTTGATTTTGAGTATACGTCAAATGCAACAGCAAATAACAATACCAATCCTTTAATTGTCTGTTGCCAGTCAATTCCTACTCCCATAAGGGACATTCCGTTATTCATAACTCCCATAAAGAGACCGCCAATTATAGCGCCCATAACCGTACCAATACCACCAGCGGTTGATGCTCCTCCAATAAAGCAAGCAGCAATTGCATCAAGTTCAAAGCCAACACCTGCATTCGGAGTTGCAGAATTAAGTCTTGCTGCAAAAACTAATCCTGCAAGAGCACTTAACACTCCCATATTAACAAAAACCAAAAATACTATCCATTTTGTTTTTACTCCAGAAAGTCTAGCGGCTTTTTCATTTCCACCAAGTGCATAA